>JBEVFG010000147.1:0-2885 GCA_040512415.1 Pseudolabrys sp.
GAGGTCATGGCCGAGCGCGGCCCCGAAACGCTGCGGCATGGGCCGATGAAGCCGTTCGGCCTCACAAATCCGCACCGTCCGGGTGAAAAGCCTTACGCCGTGGTCCAGCTGCGTCAGGACAACAAGCTCGGCACTTTGTTCAACATGGTCGGCTTCCAGACCAAGCTCAAACATGGCGAGCAGGCGCGCGTGTTCCGCACCATTCCGGGCCTGCAGAATGCTGAATTCGCGCGTCTCGGCGGACTGCACCGGAACACGTTTCTCAATTCGCCGAAACTGCTTGATGAGACATTGCGGCTAAAGGCTAACAGACGCTGGCGTTTTGCCGGGCAGATCACCGGCTGCGAGGGCTACGTGGAATCCGCCGCGATCGGGCTGCTCGTAGGTCGCTTCGCTGGCGCCGACTGGCGCGGGGAAGCGATCGCCATCCCGCCGCCAACCACCGCGCACGGTGCGCTGCTTATGCATATTACCGGCGGTCATGTTGAAACCATCGATGCCGGCCCATCGTCGTTTCAGCCGATGAACGTGAATTTCGGCCTGTTTCCACCTTTGGCGGAGGCGCCGACCTTCGACCGCAAGAGCAAGCTTGGCCGCTCGACGACGAAAGCTCTGGCACGCAAAAGCGCACTCACCACCCGCGCGCTCGCCGATCTCGATCGCTGGATCGGCAACGGCGCGGCGGTTGCCGCCGAGTGATTAGCGGCTGATCCGCTCGAGCGATTTCGCCGCCCGCCAGATGCGCCACTGCGCCCTCCAGGCCGGCAGCTTGGGCGGCTGAAATGGTTGATACGCTGTGCGCTCCATCGCGCTCAACCATAGCCGCAGTGGCGCCAGGGACACGAAGGCAGGCCATATTTTCTCCGGGATATCGGCACTCATCTCTGCAAGACGCGTGAGATGACGGCGCGCGCGAAGACGAAGTTCGGCAAGAACCGTGCGCAATTCTGGGCTCGCGTTCATGGCATAGACATCGTCCGGTCCGGCGCCATATTGCCGGAGCATGTCCAGAGGCAAAAACAGCTGGCGTTGCGCGGCATGACGCGGCAGCAATTCGATCACATTTGTGATCGTCTGCACCTGTCCGGCTTCGATGGCATTTTCCTCCGAAGCCTCACCAAGAATCCTTGCTGCGTAATCAAAGATCGCTCCAGCGGTGTTTGACGCATAGGATTGAAGGGCCGCCAATGTCGGCATCGGCTCATCGTAGATGTCGAAACGATGCGCTTCGACCAGATCAATGAGTTTCGCAGCTGCCAGGCGGTGCCGTGCCAGCGTCGCAAGCAGGGACTCCGCGACCGGATTTGCCGCCGCCTCCCCCGCGCGTTCGCCCTCCAGCACCTCGCGCCACCACTGCAGCCTGATCTCACCAGGCATCGGTTCACGCGCGAGATCTCTAATGCGGGAAATTTCGATGTCGAATGCATACAGCGAGAACAGCGCGCCGCGCCGGTCGGCCGGTGCAAACAATGCCGCGAGATACCTGTCGCGGTCGGCCTCGCGCACCAACGCCGCGCAATATTTGTCGTTCTGGTTCATCCGGACGAGCCTAGCGCGTGAATTACGCGACGGCGATCAGCCCCGCGCCGACGCGGCGGTTTTCAGCCAAAAGGATGTTGTAGGTGCGCACGGCGGCGCCGGTCGGCATCGTATCGACCGATAGCGACAGATCGCGGAAGCGTTGGCGCAAGGCCTCGGGCAACGGCCAAGGATCGCGGCCGGCCCCTATCAGGAAGAAATCGAGGGTCTGCGCCCGGTCGAACACGGCGGCGAGCGCGTCCTCATTCAATTGCTTTGGGTCGCCGACCGGCCACGCCCAGATGCCATCGGGAAAGCAAAGGAGCGAGCCTCGATGCGACATCCCGCCAAAGCGAAATCCGCCATCGCCATAGGCATCGATGGGCGCAGGCTGCGGCAGATGCGGCGCATCGGCGCTGCCGCCAGACGTCATTACTTATCCCGGTCAGGGGCGCTGAGGGAATCCCGGCCGGTACCGACGCCGAGGTAGATCAGGATCGGCGACGCGATAAACACCGAGGTGTAGGTGCCTACCAGCACCACGCCGAACATCATGGTGGCGGTGAAGCTGTGGATCGCCTGCCCGCCGAAAAGCAGCAGCGCAAGCAACGCCAGCGACACGGTGACGTGCGTAATGACAGACCGCGAGAGGGTCTGGTTGACCGAGGCGTTGAGCAAATCCGGCATCGGCATCTTGCGATACCGGCGCAGCATTTCGCGGATACGGTCATAGATGACGACGGTGTCGTTGAGCGAATAGCCGAGAATCGTGAGCAGCGCGGCGATGCTGGTGAGATCGAAGTCGATCTGCGTAATCGACATGAAGCCGATCGTAAGGACGATGTCGTGGACGTTGGCGATCATTGCGCCGAGCGCAAACTGCCATTCGAACCGGAACCACAGATAGATCAGGATCCCGACGATAGCGAGCATCAGACCGACGACACCGTAGGACAGGAGCTCGCCGGAAACGCGCGGGCCGACAACCTCGACGCGCCGGTACTCAACCTGGTCACCGAGAGCGGCACGCACCTTGCGGACCGCTTCTTGCTGTGCGGTTTCCCCGCCGGCCTGCTCTGCAATCCTGATCAGCACGTCGTTCGGCGCCCCGAACTGTTGCAGCTGAACCTCGCCCAGGCCCAGCGCGCCGAGCGTGGCGCGCATCTTCGCAAGATCAGCCTCACCGACCTTCGACTGCACCTCCATCAACGTGCCGCCCTTGAAGTCGATGCCAAAGTTCAGGCCATGGAAAAAATAAAGCGAAATCGCAATGATTGACAGCAGCGCAGACATTGGAAAGCTGATGCGCCGGAAGCGCATGAAGTCGAATTTGGTGTCGTCGGGGACGATGCGAAGCAGGCGCACGG
>JBEVFG010000148.1:0-4748 GCA_040512415.1 Pseudolabrys sp.
TATGCAGGCGGGCAAGCAGCCGGACTTTTGTCCAAGGATTCAATAAGCAAAACCGGCAACATCCACTATCAGTCCGGAGTCGATCCGTATTTTGTACGGCTTTATGCCGAAACCTATTGGAAATTTGGTCCCGTTGCCAGTTTGCCCGACTGCGAACTCGAGCAGATTGTCAGCGTTCCGGATCTCGTTCCCTATGACGAATTTCTGGCAGGCCGTTTTTATCGCGAATGGGCGCAGCCGCAGGGCTGGATCGATGCGGCAAATGCCGTGCTGGAAAAATCCGCGACGAGCTGCGCGTATCTCAGCGTCGTGCGGAACGAAGCGAGCGGCATGGTCGATGACGAGATGCGCCGTCGCATGCGACTCGTCGTGCCGCACGTTCGGCGTGCGGTCCGCACCGGCAAGGTGATCGATCTCAGCCAGGCGGAAGCGGCCACATTCGCGGATATTCTCGACGGTCTCAGCCCCGCGATCTATCTCATCGACGCCGACGGGTTGATCGTGCACGGCAATGCGGCGGGCCGCGCCGTACTCGACAAAGGTGACCTTTTTCGTGGCGTCCACGGCCGGTTGACCGCGATCGATCCTCGGGTCGACCAGGCGCTCCACGCGGCTTTCGTTGCCGTAAACAAAGATGTGGAAACCGGAGGCAAGGGCAGGGCCCTTCCAATGAAAGGCCGCGCGGGTGAGCGTTATGTAGCGCATGTCCTGCCTCTGACTGCCGGCGAAAATCGAAAGGCCGGCGCTGCGTCAAACGCTGTCGCGGCCCTTTTTGTGCGCAAGGCAGAGCTCGAGGCCGAGCCTTCGTCAGAGGTGATCGGCAGGACCTACAAGCTCACGCCGACAGAGCTCCGTGTGCTTCGCGCCATCGTCAATGTCGGCGGCGTGCGGCAGGTTGCCGGAAATCTCGGTGTGGCCGATACAACGATCAAAACACATCTCGGCCGCCTCTTCGAAAAGACAGGCGTCAGCCGGCAGGCTGATCTCGTCAAGCTCGTCGCCGGCTACTCCAGCGTGCTTGTCGACTGACGCCACTCGATCAGGTCCTGTCGAAATTGCTAAGTTTTTCTGAAGTGTCGAGCCAAGCGGTGTCATCACGCAGGTCTCGACCTCTTGGAGGAAGTGTTCTCACAAATTTTAGAGAAGACGATGAAGTGTCATCCGTTTGGATGAGGACTCTTCAGACAAATTCTGTCAATTGATTTAAACGGCATTCAGCGTGAGTTCATTGCCTGACGGCAAGATGTGTTCTCGCGCCAGTGATTGAGTCACGGTCACTCCGAACGATAGCGTGCGAGGAGTTTGCGATGTGGCGCCCGGCCTACAAAGATCGCCTCGACAGCAATGACCGCAAAAAGATCAGACGCATCTTCTATCAGATGGTCGGACTCTACATGTCCTTGGTCGTGATCGTGATTGCCGGGGTTGTAGTAATCGGTCTTTACGACGTTGCCTGAAATCAGCTTTCGCCAGAACGTCGATTTGTACTGAATTTTCAGTGCGTGCGCCTATCGCTTTAGAAATTCCGCGCGCCGTTTGCTCGGCGATACGCCGAAACGCGTGCGAAACGATTTGTTGAAATGCGATAGATCGTTGAAGCCACAGCTATAGGCAATCTCCGAAATGCTGCAGGCATGCTGCTGCGGATTGCGAAGCGCATTGCTGGACGCATCGAGCCGGGCGTCCAGCAGCCAACGGCCGAAGGTTTGCTCCAGCTTCTCGAAGCGCAGATGCAGGGTCCGCGTAGAGATGCCGAACTGCGCCGCCACAAAATCCGGAGACAGCGCGGGGTCATGCAGATTCCGCCGGCAGAAGTCGAGCAGCGCCTCGAGCTGCAATTCGGGCTGAACGCGATTGATCGGGGTGTCGGCATGATCGAGCAGCGCAAGCAGATTGCAGAGATTCTCGGTCAGTAGGGCCAATTCGCCCTCGGTCAGGTCGTCGGCGGTCAGCTGCAGCAAGTGCCGGCGGGTGAGGTCGACATACACCGAATTTGACGCGAGCTTGAAAACCGGGCGCCGGCGCAGCCACGGCGCGCGCGCTTCGATGAAAGACCGCGGCAGCACGGCGATGGCCTGGCGGCGGCACTGCCCGTCATCGAAAAGGGCGGCGTGGTACGGCCGCCGCCCGTCCGCGATGACGATGTCGTTGCGGCCGAATTCAATTGCATCGCCGGCCTGCGTGAGGAGCGTATGCCCGCGCAGTTGCAGGTACATCAAGTAGTGGTCCGTCGACTCATTGGAGATGTCCTTCTGAGTCCGGTCGATGTCGTAAGCGGTGGATTCGCAAATGGCGAATCGAAGCGCTCCGTGGCTGCGTGCCGTGATGCTGGCCGAGAACCGTTTCGGCGGCGCCTGCACCGAAATATTGAAAACATTCCGGCAGACCATCTCGCGCCAGAACGAAAATCGTTCGCGCTCGTCGATCGAGTCGGTTGACCAGGTAGTCGTACCGATCACGGGGGTCATTGCTTCTTCACGAACTGGTCGCGCCACTCGGTCGGCGCCATTTGGAACCGGATGCGAAAGGCCTTGTTGAAGTGAGACAGATCATTGAAGCCGCAATTGTAGGCGATCTCTGAAATGTAGTGATGTCGGCGCTGGCCTCTCAGCACCTTCGAGCAGGCATCGAGCCGTGTTTCGAGCAGCCAGCGGCCGAAAGTCGTTCCCAACCTTTCAAAACGGCTATGAACTGTTCTGAGCGATATGGAAAAATGCGATGCCACGAGCTGCGGAGACAATTCCGGGCGATGCAGATTCTGCCGGCAGAACGTAAGCATGGCTGCGGTCTGAAGTTCGGTCCGCAGACGGCTCGGCGGAATATCAGGTGCGCTCGCAAGCGTCAGCAGATTGCAGAGATTTTCCGTCAGCAGATCGGTCTCCCCGTCGCCGATCTTTTCGGACATCAGCTGAATCATGTGACGCCGGGCGAGGTCGATATATTGTGAGCTCGAAGGAATCCTGTGGAGCGCCCGCTGGCTCAGCCAGGGCGCGCGGGAATTGACCATCGGGCGTGGCAACACCGCCACCGCACGCAATCCGTCGTTCGACAGCGTGGCGCTGTAGGGACGGCGACAGTCGGAAAGAGCGATGTCGTTGCAATCAAGCGACGCGGTATCGTCGCACTGGTTGATGAGCGTCCGGCCCTGCAGCTGCAAATAGATGGTGTAGTAGTCCGCGGGCGCCTTGTTGACGTCGCGCTGGGTGCGGATGATCTCGTAGCTGGTGGATTGGCACATTGCGAAGCGTAGCGGCCCCGAGCTGCGTACGCGCACGCGGGCGGAGAAACGCTCGCTCGGCGCTTCAGGCGAAATGCTAAAGATCGTGTCGCAAATGGTTTCGCGCCAGAACGAAAAGCGTTCGCGCTCCGGTACCGTGTCCGTTGACCAGAAAGTCATTGCCTGCCCCCCGCGAAGAACCATCGCGGAAACGCCCGGATAACGAGTGTTGCACTCTCAGCCAAGTCGATTGCGCCGCAAGCCAAGACTGCTTGTGGTTGCGTGCGTATACAACCGCCTTGCCGGTGACAGCAAGTCACAAGTCATATGAAAGGGAGCAGCCGGGACACAGCAAGAATAGACGTTCGCTATGCCGCTTAGTTCAACTTGCGACTTGCCCGGGAACGCGGTGGGTCTGCGCGGTGTGCTTACTTTTCTTTTCAGATGCCAGGCTGACGAGCGCCATAAGCCGACACCTCCTCCATTCGGAGGATGCGTATGCGTTTGTTTTGCTGGCATCTCGCGACCAAAGGGAGCAGGGCGACGAATGCTTTCGCTGAACCGTACGGGGCCGCCTTGGTAGGCAGCGCTCGAGTGCAATTCTCGGCGAAGACCGCCGGCAAATAACTTCTTCCATTCGTCAAATTTGTCGAAATGTCCCTGTTTTGAAGACGCCGCAAGGCGCTGACCCAAGCAGGGCAGTATGGATGGACGATAAGTTGATGGATCAAGCGGGCCTGACAACGTTCCGGCTTTCGACCGACGACCTTCCGGACAAGGATCGCGTCGCGATGTGGCGGGATCATTGCTGTCGTGTGGTGATGAAGCTCGACATCGAGCCGATCGGTGACGCGAGGCTGGAATACTCGATCTTGGCGCGCGACTTGCCCGGGGTGCGGGTGATGTCGACCGCGAGTTCGCCCGTTCGCATCATCCGAACGCGCGAGTATCTGGCGGACGGTAACGGCGATCTCGTTTTTATTATCAATCAGACGGGCAAAACCACGGTCACGGCCCGTGGCCGGGATGTTGCGTTACGCAAAGGCGACGCCCTGCTGATGAGTGCAAGCGAGGTTAAAGTATTCGATCGCCATTCTTACGGCAGCGCGCTGTCGTTTCGTATCCCGCGATCGATCCTGCAGTCGATGGTCACCCATGTCGATGACGTCGTGATGCAGGTCGTTTCGTATAATACAGACGCGCTCAAACTGTTGGCCGGCTATGCCGCCCCTCTGTTCAACGACATTGCGTTGGCGACCCCGGAGTTCCGGCGTACCGCAGTCAATCATTTGCACGACCTTGTTGCGCTTGCGCTTGGCGCCGCACGTGACGGCGTGGCGGCGGGACACGCAATCCCGGCAGCGCGATTGCGAATGGCAAAGTCGTACATCATGAAGAACAGCAACCGGCGCGACCTTTCGGTCGGCGCGGTCGCGGCCCATCTCGGACTCACGCCGCGCAATCTGCAGCGGCTTTTTGAAAGCGAAGGCACGACCTTCTCGGAATTCCTGCTGTTGCAGCGCCTCAGCCG
>JBEVFG010000149.1:0-8380 GCA_040512415.1 Pseudolabrys sp.
CCGCTTGCCGATAACAACGTCAACGTGGATATGATCGTGCAGAACGTGTCGGCCGACGGCGCGACCACCGACCTCACCTTCACGGTTCCATCCGCGGACTATGAGCGTGCGCGAATGACCCTCGACAAGGCCAAGGGCGCAATTGGCTACGAGCGGCTGGACGGGGCGACCGATGTCGCCAAGGTTTCCGTCATTGGCATCGGCATGCGCAGCCATGCCGGCGTCGCCGCCAAGGCGTTCAAGGCTTTGTCCGGCCAGAAGATCAATATCCTCGCCATCACCACCTCGGAGATAAAATTCTCCGTCCTGATCAAGGCCGCCCAGACCGATCTTGCGGTCCGCACGCTGCACACGCTCTACGGGCTTGATAGGCCATGACCGAGCCCTTTCGGACCGCCTTCGCAAAGAGCCCAGGTTGCGTGGGACTTTGGCTTGCCCCTTGCATGGGCCATTGGCTATAGCCTGACGCATAAGCGGCCGCGGAAATCGGAGCCGACGGTCGCTATTCGTACATGATTAGGCCGTAGACGAGGCTGCGGCCCAGGCCGCGGCTGAAGGACCTCAATAATGCGTGGCGCGCTGGGTGGTCCGCGCGTGCTGTTGCGCAGGCTTCGCGAAGTGATGGCGGAGCCGGTCAGCGCGCAGGACCGTCTCGACAAGGTGGTGGTGCTGATCGCCGCCAACATGGTGGCGGAAGTCTGCTCTGTCTACGTTTTGCGCGTAGACGGAACGCTCGAACTATACGCCACCGAAGGCCTCAAGCGCGAAGCTGTCCACCAGACCGTACTGAAGGCCGACGAGGGCCTGGTCGGCCTGGTTGCGAGCGAAGCCAACCCGATAAATCTCTCGGACGCGCAGGCGCATCCGGCCTTCTCCTACCGTCCCGAAACCGGCGAGGAAATCTATCATTCGTTCCTCGGCGTGCCTGTCCTACGCGCCGGCAATACGCTCGGCGTTCTGGTCGTGCAGAACCGCGCGCGGCGTACCTACACAGAGGAAGAAGAAGAAGCACTGCAGACGACGGCGATGGTGCTCGCCGAAATGATTGCATCGGGCGAGCTGTCGTCCCTCGCCCGCCCCGGCGCCGAGCCCGCCGCCCGCCACTCGATGCATTTCATTGGCACGTCGCTGTCCGACGGTATCGCGCTAGGTCACGTCGTGCTGCACGAGCCGCGCGTTGTCATCACCAACGTGATTGCCGACGACGTGCAGCACGAACTCAAACGGCTCGACGCCGCCATTGCGACCTTGCGCGCCGACCTCGACCGGCTGGTCGAGCACCGCGACGTTGCCGACGGCGGCGAGCACCGCGACGTGCTCGAAGCCTATCGCATGTTCTCTTACGACCAAGGCTGGCTGCACAAGATTCGCGAGGCCGTGGTGACCGGCCTCACCGCTGAGGCGAGCGTCGAGCGCGTCCAATCGGACACGCGCGCGCGGATGTTGCGCGCCTCGGATCACTATCTGCGCGACCGGCTGCACGATCTCGATGACCTCGCCAACCGGCTGATGCGCGTCTTGATGGGTCAGGATCATGCGCCGACCAAGGAGCAGATGCCGGAAAACGCCATCGTTGTGGCGCGGTCGATGGGTCCGGCGGCCCTGCTTGACTACGACCGCAAGAGATTGCGCGGCCTGGTCCTGGAGGAAGGTGGGCCGACATCGCATGTCTCGATCGTCGCGCGCGCTCTTGGTATTCCCACCGTCGGCGAGATCGAGAACGCAACTGGCCTTGTTGAATCCGGCGACGCAATCATTGTCGACGGTTCGACGGGCCACATTCATATGCGCCCGCCGCAGGACGTGCAGGCGTCGTACGGCGAGCGCGTTAAGTTGCGTGCCCGACGACAGGCGCAATACCGCGCACTACGCGACCGGCCATGCGTTACCAAGGACGGCCAGGAGGTCTCGTTGATGATCAATGCGGGCCTCACGATCGATTTGCCACACATCGAGGATACCGGCGCGGCCGGCATCGGCCTGTTCCGCACGGAATTGCAGTTCATGGTCGCGGACACGCTGCCGCGGACAGGCGAGCAACTCTCGCTTTACCGGTCGGTGCTCGAAGCCGCCGGAAAAAAGCCTGTGACTTTCCGCACACTCGACATTGGCGGCGACAAGGTGCTGCCCTACCTGCGAAACATCGAAGAGGAAAACCCGGCACTCGGCTGGCGCGCCATTAGGCTCGGGCTCGATCGTCCCGGCCTGCTGCGCAGCCAGGTGCGGGCGCTGCTGCGCGCGGCGGGTGGCCGTGAACTGCGCGTGATGTTTCCCATGATCGCTGCCGTGGATGAGTTCGACAAAGCCAAGGCTCTGGTCGAAGTCGAGCTGACGCATCTACGCCGGCATGGCCACGAGCTGCCGGAACGAGTCGACATCGGTACCATGGTCGAAGTTCCATCGCTGCTGTTTCAGCTCGACGAACTGCTGGAGCGCGTCGACTTTCTCTCGGTCGGGTCGAACGATCTGATGCAATTTCTCTATGCAGCCGACCGCGGCAATCCACGGGTGTCAGAACGTTTCGACCCCTTGTCGGCGCCGGTGCTGCGCGCGTTGAAGGAAATTGCCGACAAGGCAAAGAAGCATGGCAAGCCGGTAACCTTGTGCGGCGAGCTCGCCTCGCAGCCGATCGGCGCGCTCGCCCTCGTCCTTCTCGGCTATCGGACGCTGTCGCTGACGCCGTCGGCAGTGGGCCCCGTGAAGGCGCTGCTGCTCGAGCTCGATTGCGGCAAGGGCGAGGCTGCTCTATTGCCGAGCCTGAAGGAGCCGGTCGGCAGCGTCTCCATTCGCCACAAGCTCGAAGGCTTCGCCGCATCCGAGGGGCTTCAGCTTTGATAACTTTACCGCAACAGAAAATGGATGCGCTGCTTGCCCGCCATTCCTTGGTGGAGAGCGAGCTTGCGAGCGGCTTGAGCACCGAGGCCTATGTCAAGCTGTCACGCGAGTTTGCCGAGCTCAGCCCGGTAGTCGAATCGATCAAGGCCTATCGCAACGCTGAGAAGGAGATCGCAGACCTTGCGGCACTGGTCGACGATTCCGCGACCGACACGGACATGCGCAAGCTGGCCGACGCCGAACGTCACGCATTGCAGGAGCGGAAAGAGAAGCTTGCCCAGCAGATCCGCGTGGCGTTGCTGCCGAAGGACGCGATGGATGACCACAATGCGATCCTGGAAATCCGCGCCGGCACCGGCGGCGATGAAGCCGCGCTGTTTGCGGGCGACCTCTTCCGCATGTACGAGCGTTATGCGGCCAAGCAGGGCTGGAAGACGGAAGTCCTGTCGCTGAGCGGGGGCACCAAGGGCGGCTTCAAGGAAATTGTCGCCGAGGTCAGCGGCCGGGGCGTGTTCGCCAAGCTGAAATTCGAGTCCGGCGTGCACCGCGTGCAGCGTGTGCCTGATACCGAGGCATCGGGCCGCATCCACACGTCGGCGGCAACGGTCGCGGTTCTGCCCGAAGTCGAGGATGTCGATATTCATATCAACGAGGCCGACCTGAAAATCGATACGATGCGTGCGCAGGGAGCAGGCGGCCAGCACGTCAACAAGACCGAATCGGCGATCCGCATTACGCACATGCCAAGCGGCATCGTCGTCTTCGTGCAGGAGGAACGCTCGCAGCACAAAAACAAGGCGAAGGCGCTGACGATGCTGCGGGCGAAACTCTATGATGCCGAAAAGACAAAACGTGATTCCGCACGCGCGGCCGAGCGGCGCGGCCAGGTCGGCTCAGGCGATCGCTCCGAACGCATCCGGACCTACAATTTCCCGCAAGGGCGCGTCACGGATCACCGCATCAATCTCACGCTGCACAAGCTTCCGCAGATCATTGAGGGCGAGGCGCTGGACGAAGTCATCGATGCGCTGGTGACCGAGCATCAGGCCGAATTGCTGGCGACCGAAGGCGCAGCGTGAGGGCCATGCCGGGCCTGAAGTCAGGAGTCTCGGTGTCCGAAGCGCTTCATCACGTGGCGCAATCTTTCCGCACAGGCGGCGTCGAAGAGGCCGAAGCCGATGCCCGCGTGCTGATCGGTCACGCGCTGCGTCTCGACCGCGCCCGCCTGATCGCGCAATCGGACCTTATCCTTGAGGCGCGCGAAGTCACGGTGATATCGGCGCTTGCAACGCGTCGCCTGCGGCGCGAGCCGGTGTCGCGCATTGTCGGGCAGAAGGAATTCTGGAGCCTTCCGATTTCGGTGACGCCCGACGTGCTTGTGCCACGGCCGGAAACAGAGACCGTCGTCGAAGCCGCGCTCGATTTCGTCATGCGCAGTGGCCTGCGTCTGGAGAGGCTACAGGTGCTCGATATCGGAACCGGCTCCGGTGCGCTGCTGCTGGCGCTGCTGAATGAGCTAAAGAATGCCATCGGAACCGGCACCGACGTGAGTTCCGCGGCCTTGGACGTGGCAAGTGCCAATGCAGCAAGCTGCCGGCTCGATTCCCGTTGCAATTTTGTCGTCTGCGACATCGCAACCGGCGTCGAAGGTCCTTTCGACCTGATCGTGTCGAACCCGCCCTACATCGCGCATGACGAGATCGAGACGCTCGCGCCGGAGGTCCGTGACTACGATCCGCAGGTCGCACTCGATGGCGGCCAGGATGGCCTCGATGCATATCGTTCCATCGCGGGTGACGCCAAACGAATTCTGGCACCGGGCGGCAGATTGTTCGTGGAATTGGGCGCGGGTCAGGATGAACAGGTTCGCGCGCTGTTTACCAAAGCCGGATTAAGCCCGGGCATCCCGCGCAAGGATTTAGCCGGAATTCCGCGCGTGCTTGGCGCGGGTTTCGCGCCATGAGCTCGATATGAGCGCTATGCATTCCCACCGGGTGAAAATGCAGAGCCGGATTATTCGTCGAAAAAAGCACTTGGATTATGGCTCGGAAACGACTAGCTTCCGGTCACGGAATCAACCCGTGACGGTTGCATCGCCAGGAACTCCGGAGCGAAGCGGCTCTGTGAGATGCGGCGCAAGGCGGATGACGAAGAGCCGGCTGCGAAGAGACGGCAGACGAAATCGCCAGAGACGGGTCTGGATGCTTCACCGGTTGGGCGCATCATTTTTCGAAACCTAGGACGATGCGCGTAACGAGAGGTTGGCAACGCTGCGGCTGAGACCGCGGCAATGGGGTTGCTGCGACTAACGCGATAAGGACACGACATTTCGATCATTGGCGCGGACATAACGCAAGTCCGGCCGCGCAATGAGATTTGTTTGGACTTGCAGGTTGAGTTGAGTGTTCGGCGCGAATGCCGCGACAGGGTGACAAGGTCGACGAACAGGCACAACATGAGAAACGGTCAGAAGCGCATGCGGGGACGAGGCAACCACCGCAAGAGTCAGAATCCCCTCACGCGCGTTTACGAGTCGAACGGTCCCGACGTCAAAATCCGCGGCACCGCTTCGCATATCGCGGAAAAATACATCCAGCTCGCGCGTGACGCGCAAGGGTCGGGCGACCCGGTGGCCGCCGAGAATTATTATCAGCACGCCGAGCACTACTTTCGCCTGATCGCCGCGGCGCAGGAGCAATTTCGTCAGCAGAACCCGTACTACAATCAGCAGCAGCCGCATCAGCAGGGCGGCGCGCCCGGCGGCCAGCAGCAGGCCGGTGATGACTCCTTCGATGGGGACGAAGAAGACAATCAGCCGTACATGGGTCAGAACGAGCCAAGCTACGGACCGCGAGAGCCGCAGCAGCAGCCTTATCTGCCGCGCGATGCTCAGCCGTTTCCGCCGCGTGATCAGCAGGTCCAGAATCGGCCGCAACATCCGCAACAGCATCAGCAGCAGCCCTACCCGCAGCCCAACCAGGGCGGTCATGAAGGCGGACAACAAGATGTCGGCGGTCTTCCGGCATTCATCACGGGCGGCGGGCAGCCGCAGCAAAATTCCGGACAGAATGGCTACGACCAGGGTGACCGCGGACAGGATCGATTTGGACATCGCCGGCGCCGACGCCACCGTGGTGGCGGATATCGACCGGATCGTCAGGATCGCCCGGACCGTCAGGATTTCGGTGGCGGACATCAGCAAAACGTGGCGCCCCAGCCGATGCCGGATGACAGCAGCGCCAGCGACGAGCCGCGACAACCCGAATAATCAGCAGCGGCAAACCTCGCTGGCGCATTCACCTGCCGGGTGATGGCGCGAGCACCGGTTCCAGCGCCGGCACCAGTATCCGGTTTTCGCGGCGCGCCGGTATTGCGCGATAGACCTGCTTGGTCGCCTCCACCAGATGTACGCCGGCAAACGGCGCCGACAGCGTTGCGCCCGTGCGCTCCCACGCGACCGCAGTCCGCAAGAACCAGCCGCGCGCGACCGGTGGCACGTAAAGGGCTTCACTCCAGCCGGTTGGCGTGAACCACGTCTCGCGCAGGAGCTGATTGATCTGGCTGCGCGAATATGGCCGCCCATGACCGAACGGCGTTGTGTCCGTTCGCGCCCAGACGCCGCGCCGGTTCGGGACGACCGCAAGCAACCGTCCGCCCGACGCAAGCACGCGCCACACTTCGCGCAGAAGTGCCCCTGGATCGTTCGTCATTTCCAGCGCGTGCACCAGCATCACGCGATCGACGGCGGAATCGGCGAGCGGCAGATCGCCTTCGTAGACGAGCGCGGAGAGTGCCGGGCGTGTGGTCGGCCATTTCACCACGCCCTGCCCGGCCGGCATGAACGCAAGGCAGCGCTCGGCCTCCTCGCGAAACAATCCGAGGTAAGGTGTCGCATAGCCGATACCGAGCACACGCTGACCGGCGGTATCGCCCCAAAGTGCGCGGATGCCGCGTCCAATGAAGCGGCGAGCCACGACACCCAGCCGCTGGCCGTAAAAATTCCGCAGGTCGACTACGTCGATCGACATGCCGGCAAACTACCACGAAATAGTAAAACGCTAACAACACGGGAACACGCGGGCGTGCAACTTCATTCACCCGCGTGATACGGTTAACCCATTGCAGAGTGCCAAAAGGACCAAGCTCATGCCCGCGGAAATCCGCCTGTTTCGCTGCCGATCCGACAACTACGGCGTTTTGCTGCATGACCCTGAAAGCGGGGCAACCGCTGCGATCGATGCACCGGAAGCTGCACCAATCGAGGCCGCGCTGAACGCGAGCGGCTGGAAACTAACGGACATTCTGGTCACCCATCACCACGCCGATCATACAGATGGCATCCGCGCGCTGAAGGAAAAATACAAATGCCGGGTCGTGGCGCCCGCCGCCGAGGCCTCAAAGATTCCAGCCGTCGACGAGACCGTGCGTGAAGGAGACAAGGTCAAGGTCGGTGCGCTGCACGCCAACGTTATCGAAACGCCAGGTCATACACTCGGCCATATCGCCTACTGGTTTCACGGCGAAAAGGTTGCCTTCGTAGGCGATACACTGTTCTCGATCGGTTGCGGCCGCGTAATTGAGGGTACGCCCGAGCAGATGTGGCGGTCGCTGGTCAAGCTGCGCGATTTGCCGAACGACACCGAGTTTTATTGTGGGCACGAATACACCGCCGCCAATATCAAGTTCGCCCGCACAATCGAGCCCAACAACAAGGCCCTTGCCGCGCGTGAAGTCGAGGCAAATAGGCAGCTTGCGCAGAACGAAGCGACCATCCCGGCGACCATCCGCGAAGAGAAGCAGGCGAACCCGTTTCTGCGCGCCGACGTGCCGGAAGTTGCCACCGGCATCGGGATGGCAGGCAAACCCGCCGCGGAGGTTTTCGCGGAAATTCGCGCCCGCAAGAACAAGTTTTAGCGCCTATGCCTAACCCAACCGCGGCGGACATGATCCGCGCGCTCAAGCTCAAGCCGCATCCGGAAGGCGGCCACTATCGCGAAACCTTCCGCGACTCGCGTCAACTGAATGGTCGGCCCGCATCGACCGCGATCCTGTTTCTGCTTGCACGCGGCGAACGATCGCACTGGCATCGCATCGACGCGGTGGAGACCTGGCACTACTACGGAGGCGCGCCACTCAAACTCGAGATTGTCGACGGATCCAAGGAAGAAATTTTCAGACTTGGCGCTGACATCCACGCCGGAGAGGTGCCGCAAGTGACGGTACCTGCGCGCGCTTGGCAGGCCGCCGAAAGCCTTGGAGGCTGGACGCTGACCGGTTGTACTGTCGCTCCCGGCTTTTCGTTTGATGGGTTCGAATTGGCGCCTACGGGCTGGAAGCCCGTCAATCAAGAATGATGAGGAGGATCGTCGTGGCCACCCAACTTGACCAGGCGCGCGATGTGCTCGCGCGCGCCAACAGAATTATTGCGAACGAAGGCGTGTTGGACGCATTCGGTCACGTCAGCATGCGTCATCCGACCGATCCAGGCCGCTATCTCCTATCGCGTTCGCGGGCGCCCGAGCTTGTGCAGCCGGACGACATTCTG
>JBEVFG010000150.1:0-11607 GCA_040512415.1 Pseudolabrys sp.
GACCTCCGCCGCAAAAGCGGTCGTCGCACCGCACAGCAGCAAGAGAGACAAACAGGCACCGGCCGGCCCCGAAGGAGTTTCGATACAACCGGCCGCAGAGGTCTCATCATGGACGAAGTCCGTCAGCCAGGCCGTCCGGGCAACGCGACCTGCGGCACATCGCGCTCGGCTGCGTCCGACAACTCGAAATAGTCGCGCGGCCCGATACCGAAGGCCCCGGCGACCAGGTTGCCGGGGAACGATTGCACCAGAACATTCTGATTTCGCACCGTCCCGTTGTAGTAACGGCGCGCCATCTGTAGCTCGTCTTCAAGATTGCTCAGCTCGTGCTGCAATTCGAGGAAATTCGCACTGGCCTTGAGGGCGGGATAGTTCTCGGCCAGCGCGACGAGCTTGCCGATCGCGGCCGTCAAGGCGCGCTCTGCCTGCGCGCGGCCGGCAACGTCGTCGGCCGGAACCTCGCGCGCGGCGTTGCGCAACCGCGTCACCTCTTCGAAAACAGACCGTTCGTGCGTGGCATACCCTTTGACGGACTCGACCAGATTGGGAACGAGTTCGGAGCGCCGCTTGAGCTGGACGTCGATGCCGCTCCAGGCCTCGTTTGCCATCTGACGCGTGCGCACCAGGCTGTTGAAAATGATGATCGCGTACAGCACGACTGCCGCCGCGATGAAAACGATTGCCCAAAACAGCATGATCGCTCGGCGCCCCCGTGCCGGTTCAAATAATTATAGCTGTCAATTGCAGGTGCCGACGCGTGCTCGCCGCGATGTGCACCGAAAATCTTACGATGCCCCGCCGCCCGCGGTCGCCAGCCACGCCTCACCGCACGCCTTGGCAAGGTCACGCACACGCAAGATGTAGCTCTGTCGCTCGGTCACCGAGATGACCCCGCGCGCATCGAGAAGATTGAAGACGTGGCTTGCCTTGATGCACTGGTCATAGGCCGGCAGCGCCATCAGGTGGCGTTCCTTCTTGCCGTTGGCCCAGCCTGCCGCGAGATATTTCTTGCAGGCCGCCTCCGCCATCTTGAACTGCTCGAACAGCATGGCAGTGTCGGCAAATTCGAAATTGTGCCGCGAATATTCCTGCTCGGCCTGCAGGAAGACGTCGCCATAGGTGACTTTCCTGTCGCCGTCACGCCCGTTGAAGTTGAGCGCGAACACATTGTCAACGCCCTGCACGTACATCGCGAGCCGCTCGAGCCCGTAGGTGAGCTCGCCGGCCACCGGCGCGCATTCAAATCCCGCCACCTGCTGGAAGTATGTGAATTGCGACACCTCCATCCCGTCACACCAGCATTCCCAGCCGAGTCCCCAGGCGCCGAGCGTGGGGCTTTCCCAGTCATCCTCGACAAAGCGGATGTCATGGATTTTCGGGTCGATACCGATCACCTTGAGCGAGTTGAGATAGAGGTCCTGAATGTCCGGCGGCGACGGCTTCAGGATCACCTGGAACTGATAGTAGTGCTGAAGCCGGTTTGGGTTTTCGCCGTAGCGGCCGTCCTTCGGACGGCGCGAGGGCTGCACGTAAGCCGCGTTCCACGATCTCGGGCCAAGTGCGCGCAACGTGGTCGCCGGGTGAAACGTGCCCGCTCCCACTTCCATGTCATAGGGCTGCAGGATCACGCAGCCCCAGCTTGCCCAGTACTGCTGCAGCGCAAGAATGAGCCCCTGGAAAGACCGGGACGGGTCCAGGTTGTCTGGATTCGTGCGCTCGCTGGCACGAAGTTTGGCTTCAGCCATCGGATGGAAACTGATTCTTAAGCACAGGAAGAGATTCGACCCTAGAGGCGGCCCTAAAAGGGGTCAAGTCGCGGCGAATTTACGTGCCATTGAAGGGGCCACTGCTACCCACGCGATCCGAATGGGGGATCGTAGGGGAGACCGCCGTGATCGAGTTTCAGGTTATCGGGTGGGTGCTGATCGTGCTGTTCTTCACGGCCATGGTCGGCGGCCATCGTAGCGTCACCAACCGCCATCCCGATTAGGCCGAGTGCCGATCGTCAGAGCCGATACTCGCCGGTGGTTGGATCGCGGCGCAAGGTCGGACGATTCTCCGCATCCGTAATTTTCGCCTTCACGCGCCTCGCCTGTTCGAGCTCTTCATTGATGCGGCGCGCTTCCTTAACGGCCCAATGCACGATCATCGCACCGCCTAAAGCGGCGAGCGACCATTTCAAAAAGGGCGACAACAGAAACGACGGCATGGTGAACTCCGGTCGACTACCGACGGCGCAACCTCGGGCGTGAAGGCGGCAATTTCGGGGCAAGTGCCCTGCGACCACGAGACAATAGCGCCTGTGGGACGTCAAGCTGGCAGAATAGCCGGCGGATGCGCTAGGCTTTGCCGGGGTTATTTCAGAACGCGCCGCAACGGCCATCGCGACGAATCGCCGCCCGGCCCCCGGAGGATCCATGAGCAACCCAGCAAAGCCCTCCTGGGTATTCTCGATTCTGGCTGCGGCACTCTTTCTAGTGTCGCCGTTGTTGTCACAACCGAGCGCGGCGGCGGACGCCTGGCCCAACCGGCCGGTGAGATTCATCATCACGCTCGGTCCGGGAAGCGGCGTCGACATCGGTGCGCGGCTGTTCGCCGACAAGCTTTCCGCAAAGTGGGGCCAACCGGTCGTCGTCGAGAACCGTCCCGGTGGCGACGGCATGGTCGCCATCACCAGTTTCCTCCAGGCAAACGACGATCATGTGCTGCTGGTTTCGCCGGTGAGCTCGTTCACCGCCCATCCCTATTTCCACGACAAGCTCCCCTACGATCCGAAAGATCTCATTCCGATCGCCCGCATCACGAAGACCGTGGTCGCGGTGAGCGTCGCAACGTCCCTCAACGTCAACTCACTCAAAGAGCTCGAAGCGCTTGCGCGCGAGAAGCCTGGCCAGCTGAACTGGACGACCGCGACCGGCTTCACTGATTTCGTGTTCGCCGGTTACCTGCACTCGGTTGGGTTGAAGATGGCCAAGGTGCCGTACAAGAATCCGGCGGGTGCCGCGACCGATCTCGCAGCCGGCGTGATTCAGGTCTACATGCCGGCCTACGCGATCGTGCGGCCGCAGGTGGAAGCCGGCAAAGTGAAGGTGCTCGCGGTTACCAATCTCGAACGCGCGCCCGCCATTCCGGATATTCCGACCGCGGTCGAAGCGGGCTACCCGTCGCTGCAATTCGACGGGTTGGTCGGACTGTTTGGTCCGCCGGGAATTGCGGACGAGGTGCGCACCAAGATCGCGACGGACGTCAAAGAGGTGGCGTCTGATCCCGAAATCGTCAAGCGTCTGACGGCTACGGGACAAATCGTGGCCCCGGGCAACGCCACGGAATTCGCGGCCTCGATCGCCGAGCAACGGGAACGGGTCGCCGCCGTCGCGAAATTGTTCGGGAACAAACCGGTTCAGTAAACTACAGGCCGTAACGGCCCCACATCGCGCGCACTTCCAGCGCCGATATCAGGTCGTCGGCAAGGCCGGGATAACGCACGATCGCGTCCGCAAAACTGACGCCAGGCAGCCGCCGCCCGAGCAGCGAACGTTCGGCGGAGATGAGAGGCGTGTAGACCTTTTCGCCAAAGCGCTCGCGCAAGGTCGAGCGCAGATCGCCCATGCGATCGGCCAGTCCGAGCTCAATCGCTTTGTCCGCCGTCCAGAATTCTCCTGAAAACAGCGCCCTGTCCGAGCCGTTGAGCTTGCCACCGCGGCGCGCCTTCACAAGCGCGATGAAGTTCTCATGGATGTCCTTCTGGATCGCCTTGATGCGCTTTACATCGTCGGGCTTCTCGGGGAGGAACGGGTCGAGCATGACCTTGCGGTCGCCGGCCGTGTAGAGCCTGCGCTCGATGCCAAGCTTATCCATCAATTTCGTAAAGCCGAACGTTCCGCCAACGACCCCGATAGACCCGACAATCGAATACTGGTCGCAGATGATCTCGTCGGCCGCGCAGGCCAACATGTAGCCGCCGGAAGCGCCGACATCTTCAACGAAAGCCAATACCGGAATGTGCTTTTCATCGGCCAATTGCCGGATGCGGCGGTAGATCAGGTGCGATTGCGAGGGCGAACCGCCCGGGGAATTTATGACGAGCGCCACGGCGCGCGCACGCGGCGTTTCAAAGGCGCGCTCCAGTGTCCGGGCAACCGTCGAGAGAAGGACCCCCGGCCGCAACGGCGTAACCACGCCGATGACACCGCTGAACCGCACGACCGGAACAACGGGGATGTCGCTGCGGAAGCGGCGCGGCACCAGCCGGGCGAGAAATTGAATCATGCGTTTACCTGGATTGCGGGGGAACACCCGAGGGAACCTGCCATACCACTCAGATAGGTAGCTGCCACCCATTTAGTCAAAGGCTGTCGCGCGCCGATGCAGGCGCGCACGACTCTACCGTTTGCCGACGGTCGCGGCGCATCAAATACCAGCGACCTGCATCGAAAGCGCCGGACGTTGCCTATTTTTTAACTTTGGAATGCTTTTTGCACCGTGGTTGGCGTGCCACGCGTTGTGACGCATTGAACAGGACGGCCCGATGGAGCCCAAGATCGCACTATTCTTTCTTCTGATTGCCAGCGTTATTGGGCTTTCGCACCTGAACGATGATGTTGTGGGCCGTATGCGGCGCCAGCTCGGCGAGGGGCGCTGGCGCGAAATTCTGCCGCGGCGGCGCAGAGTTTAGGCAACCTCAGGCTTCTGCAATCTGCAGCGTTTTTCCGTCGCGCAAAATCGCCTCCGCAACGGGCGTCGGCCGGCCTGCTTCATCGTTGAGAACGAGTGGCGGGTAGCTCTTCCGCGAAATTCCGCCTCCTTTTGCGGCACGGACCAGCACGCGGATCGGGGCGGCGTCCTCCCGGGGATGCACAGGCAGCATCGCGATTGCGCCGAAAACCGGCTGCAACGTTTCGATGACCTCATCCAAGGCGTCCGCGCGCCAGATTAGCACCAGCACGCCATTTGCCTTCAGAAGCCAGGCTGCGCTGTCGACCCAACGCTTGAGCAAGCCGGCCTCGCCGGAATGCGCCAGCCGCCGGCCGGGATCGGGAGAAACATTGTGACGGCGTGCGTCATGAAACGGCGGGTTCATCAGCACGCGGTCGAAGCTTTGCGACGACAGGCCGACCGATTTCAGGCTATCGATGCTCTCTGCATCAGCATCAAACACGGTGACACGCTCTTCCAGCCTGTTGAGCCGCGCGTTGTGTCTCGCCAATGCACAAAGTGCCGGATCGATCTCGACCAGCATCACCTTCGTCCCCGGAGCACGCGCGGCAATCGCAAAGGCGGCAGCGCCTACGCCTGCACCAAGCTCGACCGTGCGCTCGGTCGCACGCGCGCATGTGGCGGCAGCGAGCAGGATGGCGTCATGGCCTACCCGATGACCGCGCAGCGGCTGGCGCACGCGAAGCCTGCCACCGAGAATGGCATCTTCGCTGGTTTCGCTATCAGTCATCATCGGGACGTAACTCGTGGCCCAGACCGGCGTCTTCCAATAGCTTCCGCGCGCGAAGCTCATGCTCGTCAGCGACAAGCACGCGACGTGGCAGTACGCCGAGCGAACCCTCAAGCACGCTCATGTTCTGGTCAAAGACCATGGAACGGATCCCGGCGCTTTCCAGCAACGCGACCACAGCCGACACCAGGACTGCGTCATTCGTACGTATCAATTCACGCATGCATTTCTGTGCCTCAAGGAACGGAATATCCGGCAGCTGCAGGGGGTTGTTTGTGTCGCAGTCACGGCGCGTTTTACCCACTGCACCTCGCATCAAATCTGCGGTAGGAGCCAATCTACCGCACTTGCCGCATGAGCATAGCGTTTCTATGCTCACTTTTTCTCACTGCCGGGAGATGTATTTTGGCGGTCGTCCTTCCCTTTGAAAGCCCGAACCCGGCTTCGCTCAATCGTCTTGTCGAACTGGTGGCCGCTGATATGGAGCGCGTCAACGCGACGATCCTGGCGCGCACCGGCTCTGAAGTCGCGATGATCCCGGAGGTGGCCAACCATCTAATTGCCTCCGGAGGCAAGCGGTTGCGTCCAATGCTGACCCTCGCCATGGCAAGGCTCGCGGGCTACTCCGGCGACGGTCATATCAAGCTCGCAGCGGCGGTCGAATTCATGCACACAGCGACGCTGCTGCACGACGACGTTGTGGACGAAAGCAGCATGCGGCGCGGCAAAGTCGCCGCCCGGATGCTGTGGGGTAACGAGGCGAGCGTGCTCGTGGGTGATTTTCTTCTTGGCCAGGCATTCAAGATGATGGTCGAAGTCGCCGATCTGCATGCGCTCGAAATCCTCTCGTCGGCGGCCGCCGTGATCGCGGAAGGCGAAGTGATGCAGCTCGGCACGGCCAAGAACACAGCCACCAACGAAGACGAGTACCTGTCAGTCATCCGTGCAAAGACCGCCGAGCTTTTCGCAGCCGCCTGCGAAGTCGGGCCGGCGCTGGCTGCAAAGGAAAAGGCCGAATTGGCGGCTTGCCGGTCGTTCGGGATGAATCTCGGCATCGCGTTTCAGCTCATCGACGATGCGTTGGATTACGGCGGCAAGTCGGCCAAGCTCGGCAAAAACGTCGGCGACGACTTCCGTGAGGGCAAGATTACGTTGCCGGTTGTCCTGTCGTTTCGCCGCGGCAGCGAAAGCGAGCGCAAGTTCTGGAATCGGACCTTGGGTGACGGCGACATCCGCGACGGCGATCTCGACCAAGCTCTTTCATTGATGGCAAAACATCACGCGATCGAGGATACCGTCGGACGCGCCCGGCACTATGGAGCGATCGCCACCGACGCACTCGCCTTGGTGCCGTCGTCGGATATCAAGTCGGCGCTGGAAGAAGCGGTCGCGTTCTGCATTGGCCGCGCGCACTGACGTACTGCCCTTTTTCTATAGCGGCGAATATCCCGTTCCCGGATCACGCATCAGCTGCAGCCGGATGTTGGGGTCCGGATCCTGGCCGATGTATCTGCCGTAGTTGTAGACCGGCGGTGCGCACCCGTTGGGCTGCGGCGCAGGCTGACCCGGGATCAGAAAATTCCACGAAAAGTCTTGCGGACGGTCGGCGCATTGCGGCCGGGATTTGGATTTTGTCCGGGCCAACGCGGGATCGGCGGCGATAATCACAAGCGCCGCACTCAAAACAACCGCGCAACAATGTCTCATTGTGCACCCCGCATTCCGCCGGTGACTATCGGAAAGCTGGCGGATTGCCACCGTTTCTGACCGCTCCAATCGTTGTTGCCTGGACCCACCAGGTCGCGCGTTCTCTTTTGAGACAGTGCGCCGCCGCAGCCGCCTCTTCGCGGGAGCCGAAAAGAGCAAAGCAGGTCGCACCCGATCCGGACATCCTCGCGAGCGCGCTCCCCGGCGCGCTGCGAAGGGTCGCCAGGACTTCCCCGACGACCGGCGCGCATGCGGTCGCAGCAACGGTCAGGTCATTGTCCTGCTGTCTGAGAAGTTCGATCAATGCGCTGGTTTTCGTCGGCACGTCGGCAAGGCTGGGCCCTGCGTGTGCACCCTTGAATTTTCCGAATACCTCGCGCGTAACAAGTGCAACGCCTGGATTGACCAGAACCGCCGGGATGGGCGGCAGGTCGAACGGCTCCGACAGCACTTCGCCGATGCCGCGCATGATGCGCGGCCGCGAATCCAGGCAGACCGGCACATCCGCGCCGACAGCTCGCGCCGCAGCCATGAGGCGGGACTCGTCGAGCGCAATTCCGTTTGCTCTCGCGAGCAGCCTGAGCGCTGCCGCGGCGTCCGCCGAGCCGCCGCCGATGCCTGCGGCGACCGGAAGACTTTTTTCAAGGCGAAACCGCCCGCCTTTCAGGCCGGGGATCCGCCGGCGCAGTTCCGCGAGCGACTTGAGCACAAGGTTGCCGTCAACCGGACCGCTCTTACCCGCGAACGGCCCGGACATCTCCAGGCCGTCGGTCGAACCCGGCTCAAGCGTCAGCGCATCAGCTACATCCGCGAAAGCGACTAGACTTTCGAGCTCGTGATAGCCGTCGGCGCGCCGGCCGAGCACGCGCAGAGTAAGGTTGATTTTGGCAAATGCCTTTTCGGACAGCGGCGCGCTCACACAAAAAGCCTGTCGCTGCGCATCAACTAGCCGCCGTCGCCACTCTTCTTGCCGGCTTTTGCCTGCGAGGACGTTTCTTCCGGCAGGCCATCCTTCAGTTTTTCCTCGATCTTCGGAAGCTCTTCGGGGTCCGGCTTGAGATCACGTGCGTGTGCCCACTGGAATTTGGCCTCGAGCACGCGGCCGACCCGCCAGTACGCGTCACCCAGGTGGTCATTGATGGTCGGGTCTTCCGGCTTGAGCTCGATGGCGCGCTCAAGCTGCTTGGTCGCCTCCTCGTAGTTGCCAATCCGATAGTAAGCCCAGCCGAGGGAATCGACGATGTAGCCGTCGTCCGGACGCTGCTGCACGGCCTTCTTGATCATTTCCATTCCCTCGTCCAGGTTCACGCCCTGGTCGATCCAGGAATAGCCGAGATAGTTGAGCACATGCGGCTGATCCGGGTACAGCTCAAGCGCCTTCTTGAGATCGGCCTCCGCCTTCGGCCACTGCTTTGACCGCTCGTTGCAGATGCCGCGGAAGTAGAAGAGCACCCAGTTCGCTTTTTCGGGATTGGGAACGCCGGCGACGCCCTTCGAATATACATTCGCGCATTCCGAAAATTTCTTGTGCCCGCGCAGGACGTTTCCAAGCGCCATGATGGCTTCCATGTCATCAGGATGCTGTTTGATCAGCCCTTCGAGATGCTTTTGCGCTTCGTCGGCACGCTCCAGGCTATCGAGGTTCGCGGCCAGTTGAATTGCCGCGTTCCGGTGCAGCGACGAATTTGCCGGCACACGCTCGTAGACCTTGATCGCCAACTCCGGCTTCTTGAGTGATTCATAAAGATCCGCAAGCGACAGCAGCGCCAATGGATGACTGGGCACAAGGAAGAGGGACAGCTGCAGATAAACGAGACCCAGGTCTTCTCCGCCGCGGCGTCCCAGCGAGGCGCCGAGCCCGTACAAAGCCTCGCCGGCTCCGGCCTGCGCGTTCGACACAAGCTGCGGCAGCTTTTCGCCAGCCTTGAGCTTACCCATCGCTTCGAGGACAAGGGGATGACGCGGCAGCGACTTGTCGAACGTCTCGAAAATCGTCAACGCTTCTTTCGGCGAGCGGTTGCGCGAAACCCAGCTGCCATAGGCCTCAACCACGCGCAGCGCAGTCGCGTCGAGCTTGTAGGCGTGGTCGAGACGCTTGCCGGCTTCCTTCTGGTTACCCGCGAGATCGTAGATCATGCCCGCGTGCAGATCTTTGAAGATTGCGTACCATTCAGGCCCGGCGAGACGGTCGATCGCGGCTACTGCGCCCTTGGAATCGTTGCCGCCATACATGCTCCATGCCGACAGCAATGTCGCAGTGAGATCGGTGATCGGTCCGCGGACGGATTGGGCAAGATCGCGGCGCGCCGCCGGATATTGCTTGCGTTTGAGTGCGTGCACGCCGAGCACGAGCCGCGCGACACGATCGTTCTTGTCAAGCTGAACGACGCGATCGGCATATTTGACGGCTTCATCCACCTCACCGTCCACAAGGAACGAAAGGAACGCGCGGTCGAGCAGTTCACTGTTGCCCGGGTCACGTTTGAGCGCCGCCCGGTAATAGGCCGCAGCCGCCCCGGCGTCGCGTTGCTGGCCGGCATGACGGGCTGCGAGATAGTTGCCAGACGCCGTGATGCTGCCGAGTTGCGGTGGACTCGACGCCTGCGCGGCAAGCTTGACGGGTGCTGCCGCGAGAATGGCGGCAAGCGCGCTGCCGGCAATGCAGCGGGCGAGGCTCGAAGACGTCACGGGCTAGTGCTCCAATGAGGCGGCCGGTCGCTGACTACGCGCGAACCGCAATGTTGCGCCGAGAATGGCCTTTTTGCGCCGCTCCTGCAAGAACGTGCCGGGCGGCACCGACGAAAACCAGCATGAAAGCCATGATGTGGCGTTATCGTGACGGTGCCGGCAGGACCAAATCACATCTTTCGGTATTGCGCAGGCCACGAGGAACCGGCTGGCCGCGACTCAACAGGCCGCTGCCGGATTACATGTTCGGGTAGTTTGGCCCGCCGCCGCCTTCGGGGGGAACCCAGGTGATATTCTGGTTGGGATCCTTGATGTCGCACGTTTTGCAGTGGACGCAGTTCTGCGCATTGATCACGAATTTCGGTGCGCCCGCTTCTTCCACCCATTCATAGACGCCGGCTGGGCAGTACCGCGCAGAGGGGCCGGCGAACACATCGTGTTCGGACTTTTTTTGCAGCCCAAGATCGGTAACGCGCAGGTGGACCGGCTGATCTTCTTCGTGATTGGTATTGGACAGGAATACCGATGACAGCCGGTCAAAGCTCAGCTTGCCGTCCGGCCTGGGATAGGAAATCGGGCTGCAGTCGGCCGCGGGCTTGAGCGACGCATAGTCGGGCTTGCCGTGCCCGAGCGTACCGAACAGCGAAAAGCCGAACGTGTTCGTCCACATGTCGAGCCCGCCAAGCGTGATCCCGGCCAGCGTTCCGAACTTCGACCACAGCGGCTTTGCATTGCGGACTTTCCACAGGTCCTTGCCGATGGCCGAGTCCCGCCAGCCGCTCTCATAGTCCACAAGCTCGTCATGGCTTCGGCCTGCCGAAAGCGCCGCGGCGGCGGCCTCCGCCGCCATCATGCCTGACAGAATGGCGTTATGACTCCCTTTGATGCGCGGCACATTCATAAATCCGGCATCGCATCCAATGAGGGCGCCGCCCGGGAACGACAGCTTGGGCACCGACTGGTAGCCGCCCTCGGTCAAGGCGCGCGCGCCGTAAGCAAGCCGCTTGCCTCCGTCGAACGTCGCGCGCACGAGCGGGTGCGTCTTGAACCGTTGAAATTCCTCGAACGGCGAAAGATAGGGATTCGAATAGTTCAGGTGCAGAACGAACCCGACCGACACCAGATTGTCATCAAGGTGATAAAGGAACGCGCCGCCGCCGGTCGAATTGTCGAGCGGCCATCCGAAAGTATGTTGCACGAGACCCTTTCGGTGCTTCTCCGGCGCTACCTGCCACAGCTCTTTCAGGCCAAGTCCGAATTTCTGCGGTTCGCTCCCCCCCGCGAGAGCGAATTTCGCCATCAATTGCTTGGCGAGATTGCCGCGCGCGCCTTCGCCGAACAGCGTGTACTTCGCGCGCAATTCCATCCCACGCGTGAAATTGTCCTTCGGCTCGCCATTCTTGCCGACACCCATATCGCCGGTGGCGACCCCGGCAACCGCGCCGTTGTCGTCGTAAAGTACCTCGGCCGCGGCAAAGCCCGGATAGATTTCAACACCGAGCCCCTCGGCCTTGCTCGCCAGCCAGCGGCAGACACTGCCGAGCGACACAATGAAGTTGCCGTGATTGCTCATCAGCGGCGGCATCATGAAATTGGGCAGTCGCAGCGCGCTGCTTGCGGTGAGGTAATAGAACCGGTCATCCGAGACCGCCGTCTTGATCGGCGTATCCTCCGAACGCCAGTCCGGCAGCAGGCGATCGAGGCCCACCGGGTCGATTACCGCGCCCGACAAAACGTGGGCGCCGACTTCGGAACCCTTCTCCACC
>JBEVFG010000151.1:0-3840 GCA_040512415.1 Pseudolabrys sp.
CTTTTTCGGCGGCGGGCAGCGGCAATTCGACAATCCCCCTGAGCAACAGGCGCCCGTCGACAACTCGCGAGCGCCGCCGCCGAAAAAGGCGGAAACAAAGCCGGATGCAGTTGCGCCGACGACCTCGATCGTCGTCATGGGCGACGCCATGGCCGACTGGCTTGCCTACGGATTGGAAGACGCCGTCGCGGATTCACCGGAAATTGCCGTTGTCCGCAAAAATAAAATTCACTCGGGACTGCTGCGATACGAGGCGAAAGGCGATCTCGATTGGTGGCATGTTGCGCGCGACATCGTCACTCAGGAGAAGGCGAATTTCGTGGTGATGATGCTCGGCGTCAGCGATCGCCAAAATATCCGTGAGCGCGACCTCGCGAAGGAAGCGGACAAGAAGAAAGAAAAGGACAAAACAAGCAAGCCGGCGCCGGACAACAAGGACGCGCAGAAAAAGGACCAAGCCGACGATGAGCAGGATTCGGTTGTAACGCCCCAGACGCAGCCCGGCAAAAGGGCGAACAGCGTGATCGAATTTCGCACCGACCAGTGGGCCGAGATTTATTCGAAGCGCATCGACGAGACGATTGCCGCGCTCAAGAGCAAAGGCGTGCCGGTGTTCTGGGTCGGTCTGCCGTCGATCCGCGGCACGAGGTCGACCGCCGATGCCGTTTATCTCAATGACCTCTACCGCGCCCGCGCCGAGCGCGCCGGTGTGGTCTACATCGATATCTGGGATGGGTTCGTCGACGAGGCGGGAAAATATTCGAACTTCGGCCCGGACTATGAAGGCCAGATGCGCCGTCTGCGTTCGAGCGACGGCGTATTCTTCACAAAAAGCGGCGCGCTGAAGCTTGCGCATTATGTCGAGCGCGAAATCCGCCGCCAGATGAACAGTCGCGTGGCACCGATTGCAATTCCTTCGGGACCCGTTGCGCCGGCGACGCCCGACGGCAAGCCGGCGGCGCGTCCGATGGCCGGGCCTGTGGTGCCGCTGACGGTTGTACCCACCACGTCGGAGGAACTGGTGGGAGGCGCCGGAAGCAGCTCCCCGCATGGCGATGCCACGGCGACTCGCGTGCTGGTGAAGGGTGAGCCCGTTGCGGCTCCTCGCGGGCGCGCTGATGACTTCGCATTGAAGCCGGATAGCGACGGCAAAGCCGTGCTGCCGCCTGCGGCGGTGCCCGCCGGGGCTATGGCGGCCGCGCCGGCCGAGACCGCGCGTCCAGAGCCGGCCGCCACGCCTGACAAAAAGACGGCCGCGCCCAAGAATGCGCCGGCTGCGAAGACGACACAAAATGCGCCCTCGAAACCCAGGGCGGAGCCCCAGCCGGTCCGTCCGCAACAGCGGGACGACGTGCCCCGCCCGCCGCGTCCGATTGGTCTGTTCGGCGGCGGCTTCCGCTAACGCAATTTGTTGAGTGAAAAGTCCGCCGCTTCAGCGCGGCAGGGTCGTCGATCCCATCAGGAACTTGTCAACGGCATGCGCCGCCTGACGACCTTCGCGGATCGCCCACACCACCAGTGACTGGCCGCGCCGCATGTCGCCGGCGGCGAACACCTTTGGCACGGATGTCTGGTAGGCCATCGTGTCGGCCGAAACGTTGCCGCGCTGGTCGAGGGCAATGTTGAGGGCCTTTAGCGTGCCGTCGTGCACGGGGTGCACGAAGCCCATGGCGAGCAGAACGAGATCAGCTTCGATCTCGAATTCTGTGCCCGGTACCGGCTTGAATTGCGCGTCCACCTGCGTGCAGTGAAGCTTTTTCACCTGGCCGTTCTCGCCGGTGAATTTCTGCGTCAGCACGGCAAATTCGCGCGTGACGCCTTCCTCATGGCTTGACGAGATCCGCAGCTTCAGCGGCCAGTCCGGCCAGGTGAGCATCTTGTTCTCGTGTTCGGGCGGCTGCGGCATGATCTCGAAATTGGTGACAGACAGCGCGCCCTGGCGGGTCGACGTGCCGATGCAGTCGGAGCCGGTGTCGCCGCCGCCGATGACCACGACTTTCTTTCCCGTGGCACGGATCGGCTCGACGTCGCCTTGCGGCTCGTTGCTGACGCGCCGGTTCTGCTGCGGCAAAAAATCCATCGCGAAATGGATGCCATTCAGCTCGCGCCCGGGGATCGACAGGTCGCGCGGCTTCTCGCTGCCGCCGGTGAGCACGACCGCGTCATGCTCTTTGAGCAGTTTATCGGCCGGGACATTCATGCCGACGTGCGCGTTGTAGTGGAATGTGACGCCTTCGCCCTGCATCTGCTCGACGCGGCGATCGATGTGGATTTTCTCCATCTTGAAGTCGGGGATTCCGTAACGGAGCAAGCCGCCGGCTTTCGCCCAGCGTTCGTAGACGTGCACGTCGTGGCCAGCACGCGCGAGCTGCTGCGCGCAGGCAAGCCCCGCCGGTCCTGAACCGACGATTGCGACCTTCTTGCCGGTCTTGCGCTGCGGCTTGTCGGGCTTGAGGCCTTGGGCAATCGCGCGATCGGCGATTTCGCATTCGATCGTTTTGATAGTGACCGGGTTCTCATCGATGTTGAGCGTGCAGGACGCTTCGCACGGCGCCGGGCAGACGCGTCCAGTGAACTCCGGGAAATTGTTGGTCGAATGCAGGTTGCGCGCCGCCTCATCCCAATTGCCGCGATAGACCAGGTCATTCCAGTCCGGAATCTGGTTGTTGACCGGACAGCCGGTCGGGGCGCCAGTGATCCGGCTGGTGCCGTGGCAATAGGGCACGCCGCAATCCATGCAGCGCGCGGCCTGGTCCCGGATTTCCTTTTCCGGGAGCGGCAGAACGAACTCGTGCCAATGCTTGATGCGATCCGCGACCGGTTGGTAGTCGCGATCCTCACGCTCGATTTCAAGAAACCCGGTGACCTTGCCCATACGCTATTCTGCGGCCTGCATCGTGGAGGCCTTCTCCTTAGCCATCTCGGCGAGCGCGCGGCGATATTCAACCGGCATCACCTTGCGGAACAGCGGGCGATACTTGTTCCAGTCAGCGAGTATCTCGGCGGCGCGCTTGGAGCCGCTGTAGCGCGCGTGGTTCGAGATCAGCATATGCAATCGCTCGGCATCCTTGGTCGTGAGATCTGACATCACGTCGACGCGGCCGTGCGATTCCAGATCGTTGTAGTGGCCGAATTCCTGCTCGGCGATTTGTTCTTCTTCCGGCACCGGCTCGAGTTCGACCATCGCCATGTTGCAGCGTGACTTGAAGCTCTCATCTTCGTCGAGCACATAGGCAATGCCACCCGACATGCCGGCTGCGAAGTTGCGCCCAGTGCGGCCGAGGACGACCACAATGCCGCCGGTCATGTACTCGCAGCAGTGGTCGCCGGCGCCCTCGATCACCGCGATCGCGCCGGAATTGCGCACGGCAAAACGCTCGCCGGCGACGCCGCGGAAGTAACACTGACCTTCGATGGCGCCGTAAAGGACCGTGTTGCCGACGATAATCGATTCCTCCGGCACGATGCCCGAATCCGCCGGCGGCCTGATGACCAGGCGGCCACCTGACAGGCCCTTGCCGACATAGTCATTGGCGTCGCCGTCGAGCTCGAAAGTGACACCGCGTGCCAGCCAGGCGCCGAAGCTCTGACCGGCCGTGCCAGTGAAGCGGACGTGGATTGTGTCGTCGGGCAGGCCCTCATGGCCGTAGCGCTTGGCGACCTCGCCCGAAAGCATGCCGCCGCAGGCGCGGTCGGTGTTGCGAATGACGGACTGCAACCGCACAGGTGCGCCACGGTCGAGCGCGGCCTGCGCCTCCGTGATCAGCTTGCGGTCGAGGATGTCCTTGATCTTGTGGTCCTGCGGCTCGCACTTGTAGATGGCGGTGCCCGTCTCCGCCG
>JBEVFG010000152.1:0-4060 GCA_040512415.1 Pseudolabrys sp.
AATTCCTGTCAAAGCATATGAAGAAATAGCGCGCGCCAAGTGGGCGTTTCTTCACGTGGTGGCCGGGCATATGTCCGGCCATTTACGTTTCAGAACCGCAGCTTCTTGACGAGGATGGTGTCGCCCGGCGCACGGGATAGTTGAGCGGCACCGTCGCGTGTATCTGCTGGCCACGGGTCATTGCCGCGCAGAAGCAGTCAAGCCGTCGCGCCTTGCGTCAGCTTTGCTCCGGTCCCGATCGGACAGGCGACCCCGGTTCCGCCCAGCCCGCAATAGCCAAACGGGTTCTTGGCGAGATACTGCTGATGATAGTCCTCGGCAAAGTAGAACTCCGGCGCATTGATGATCTCGGTGGTGATGGCGCCATAACGCTTTTTCTTCAACTCCAGCTCGTACATGGCCTTTGAGGCTTCGGCCGCTTTTTTCTGCGCGGGCGTAAAAGTGTAGATGCCCGATCGGTACTGGGTGCCGATATCGTTGCCCTGGCGCATGCCCTGCGTTGGGTCGTGATTTTCCCAGAACGCCTTGAGCAACTGCTCGTAAGTGATCTTTTGCGGATCATAGATCACGAGCACGACTTCATTGTGCCCCGTGCGGCCGGAGCAGACCTCTTCATATGTCGGATTGGGCGTCATTCCGCCGGCGTAGCCTACAGCGGTCACGTGGATCCCCTCGCCAAGCTCCCAGAACTTGCGCTCGGCCCCCCAGAAACAGCCAAGACCGAACATCGCCTTTTCTGTTCCTTCCGGATACGGACCCTTCAACGCCCGGTGATTGATGAAATGTGCCGTCGCAGTGCGGATCGGCTGCGCGCGGCCGGGCAGCGCTTCGGCGGGCTTGGGCATGGCAACCTTCTTGAAGCCGAACATGGGGATCCTCCTGCAGTCGCTGACCGCAATATATGTCGGGACCGACATTGCCGGAATGGCCGGGCGGATCACGTCTACGACACGGTGACGGGCGCCTACGGCCTTACATAGCCGATCAGGGGCTTCCTCTTGCGCCCCAGGAGAATAAACAGGATGCCGAGGACGCCGAGCACGCTCCAGCTCGGCGCGGACAGGAACGTGACCATCAGCTGATCCCAGAGGAAACCACCTGCGTAAGGTTCGATCATCGGCTTGAGTTTGGCCAAGCTGGCGGGATTGACGAGCTCCCAAAGCGTCCGCACGTCAGTCAGAAAAAGCTTGTTGCCGGCGATCGATTTGGTGCCGTCATAGATCAACAGGATAAATCCGCCCGCCAGGCAGATCAGGCCGATGAAGCGGAGTAGGAAACGGATCATGGCTGCCAAACGCAAGAATCGGTCTTACCGGCACCGATTACCCTGCGGCTCTCTTTCATTCAACAGCAGGACGGGCGGTACCGCCTTCGCTTGAGTCAGCGCGGTTGCATCCGCTAACGTCGATTAAGCCGGCGTCCCGGTTGTGTTGAGGGAGTACCAATGGCCAAACCCCCTGCCGGCCGTAGCCGGCCGACCTTTACCGACCAAGAAGCCCTGCAATTTCACAGCGTTGGCCGCCCGGGTAAGCTCGAAGTCATAGCCACCAAGCCGATGGCGACCCAGCGCGACCTGTCGCTGGCTTATTCGCCTGGCGTCGCGGTGCCGGTGCTGGCCATCGCCGAGGACGCCAGCCGCGCCTACGATTACACTGTCAAAGGCAACTTCGTCGCCGTCATCACCAACGGCACCGCCATACTGGGACTAGGCAACCGCGGCGCGCTTGCGGCCAAGCCCGTGATGGAAGGGAAGGCGGTGCTGTTCAAGCGGTTCGCCGACATCGACTCGATCGACCTGGAAGTCTCCACCGAAGACCCCGAGCAATTCATCAACTGCGTCCGCTATCTCGGCGCCGGCTGGGGCGGCATCAATCTCGAGGACATTAAGGCGCCGGAGTGTTTCATCATCGAGCAGAAGCTGCGCGAACTGCTCGACATACCGGTCTTCCATGACGACCAGCACGGCACCGCCATTATCGCCGCCGCCGGCCTGCTGAATGCGCTCGATCTGACAGGGCGTGAGATCGCCACGACGAAGCTCGTTTGCAACGGCGCTGGTGCGGCCGGAATCGCCTGCCTCGAATTGCTCAAGGCGATCGGCTTCAAGCCCGACAATCTCATTCTCTGCGACACCAAGGGCGTGATTTACCAGGGTCGCAAGGACGGCATGAACCAGTGGAAATCAGGCTACGCCGTCAAGACTTCGGCCCGCACGCTGGCGCAGGCGCTGGAGGGTGCCGACGTTTTCTTCGGACTCTCGGCCAAAGGTGCGGTGACGCAGGACATGGTGAAGAAGATGGCGCCAAAGCCAATCGTCTTCGCGATGGCCAATCCGGACCCGGAAATCACCGTCGAGGAAGTCGCCGCGGTGCGCGACGACGCCATCATGGCGACGGGGCGCTCCGACTATCCAAACCAGATCAACAACGTTCTCGGCTTCCCATATATTTTCCGCGGCGCGCTCGACGTGCGAGCTTCCGCAATCAACATGGAAATGAAGATCGCCGCGGCGCGCGCTCTCGCCGAGCTTGCGCGAGAAGATGTGCCCGACGAAGTCGCCAGCGCCTATGGCGCGCGGCCGAAATATGGACCGGACTACATCATCCCCGTGCCGTTCGATCCACGGTTGATTTCCTACGTACCGCCTGCCGTCGCCAAAGCAGCGATGGACACGGGCGTTGCGCGCAAGCCGATCGTCGACATGGATGCCTACCGGCACCAATTGAGTGCGCGGCGCGATCCAATCGCCGGCACGCTGGTCCAGGTTTTCAATCGTTTGCGACGGCAACCGAGACGAGTCGTCTTTGCCGAAGGCGAGGAAGAGCAGGTTATCCGCGCCGCAGCCAGCTTCGTGCACCAAGGCTTGGGTACTGCGCTCCTGGTCGGGCGCGAGGATCGTGTGCGCCAGTCTGCGAGCGAGAGCGGCATCGAGCTCGGCGAGGGTATCGAGATCGTCAACGCGCGGGTATCGACCCGCAACACCGCCTACATGAATTTTCTTTACGAACGTCTGCAGCGGCGCGGCTATCTTATGCGTGATTGCCAGCGACTCGTGAATCAGGATCGCAATCATTTCGCGGCCTGCATGGTCGCACTCGGCGATGCCGACGCAATGGTCACCGGGGTCACGCGCAATTTTTCCGTGGCGCTCGAAGACGTCCGCCACGTCATCGACCCGAAGCCGGGCCACCGCGTCATCGGCGTGTCGGTGGTGGTGGCGCGTGGACGCACCGTGCTCGTTGCGGACACCGCGGTGACCGAGATGCCGGAGGCACATGAGATCGCCGACATCGCCGTCGAGGCTGCCGGCGTTGCGCGCCGACTCGGCTATGAGCCGCGCCTGGCCTTGCTCGCCTTCTCAACCTTTGGACATCCGCCCGGAGAGCGTTCGGCGCGGGTAATCGAAGCGGTGAAGATTCTCGATGGCAAACGGGTCGATTTCGAATACGACGGCGAAATGGCTGCCGACGTGGCGCTCAATCCTGAGCTGGCGTCGGCATACCCGTTCTGCCGCCTCTCGGGGCCGGCCAACGTATTGGTGATGCCGGCATTTCACTCGGCCTCGATCTCGACCAAGATGCTGCAGGAGCTCGGCGGTGCCACCGTGATCGGACCGCTGCTGGTGGGGCTCGACCGCCCGGTCCAGATCGTCCAGCTCGGCGCCAAGGACAACCAGCTGGTCAATATGGCGGCGCTTGCCGCCTATAACGTGAGTGGCTAGCTAGAAGCCTGACAGACAGACGGAGACGACGTTGACCAAGACCCTTTCCGGTGTGATCGCCGCGATTGCGACCCCGATGGACGAGGGCGGCGCGCCCGACCTCAAGCGTGCGGTCAAGCTCGCGCGCTACCTGCTCGACAATGGCTGCGATGGCCTCAACGTCCTCGGGACCACGGGCGAAGCGACTTCGTTCTCGCTTGCCGAGCGCAAGGCAGTCATGGACGCGTACAAGTCCAACGGTCTACCGCTGGACCGGCTCATGGTCGGCACCGGCGCCGCCGCCGTTTCGGATGCGGTTGCGCTCACGCGCCATGCTGCCGACCTCGGGTTTGCCGGCGC
>JBEVFG010000153.1:0-11477 GCA_040512415.1 Pseudolabrys sp.
CGAGGGCCTGCTGGCGCGGCTGCTCCGGTTTTACGATCGCACGCTCACGCTTGCGCTCGGTCACCGGTCGTTCATGCTGATCGTATTCGTTGCAACGATCGTGCTCACCGTCGGCCTCTATATCAAGACGCCGAAAGGCTACTTCCCGCAGGACGACACCGGACTGATCTTCGGCGGTACGATCGCGTCGCCGGATATTTCGTTCGACGCCATGAAGACCCTGCAGCTCAAGGCGATGGATGTGGTGCTCGCCGACCCTGCTGTCGCCGGCCTCGGCTCGTCGGTTGGCGCTTCGAATTTCAACGCCGCGGTCAATTTCGGTCGTCTGTTTATCACCCTGAAGCCGCTCAGCGAACGCGGTGGACTGAGCAGCCAGCGTGTCATCGCGCGCATACGGCCGAAACTCGCCGAGATTCCGGGTCTTCGCGTTTTCATGTTTCCGGCACAAGACGTTCGGGTAGGCGGCCGACAATCCGATTCGCAATACCAATTCACGCTGTGGAGCTCCGACATCGAGGAATTGCAGAAGCGCGTGTCGGGCGTTCTCGACCGCGTGAAGCAGGTGCCGGGCGTCGTCGACGTCACGACTGACCGTGACCAGGGAGGGTTGCAGGTCAATATCAGCATCGACCGACAGGCCGCAGCGCGCCTGGGCGTGCGCGTGCAGGACATCGACAACGCGCTCAACAACTCCTTTTCGCAACGGCAGATCTCGACAATTTACGGGACCCGCAACCAGTACCGCGTCATTCTGGAAGTCGACCGCCAGTACAAGCGCGATCCGAGCGATCTCACCCGCGTCTACGTTCCGGGCAACGGCGCCGCGCAGGTTCCTTTGTCAGCCGTAACGCGCATGGAGCGCGGCAACGTTCCGCTCGCGGTCAATCATCAGGGTCAATTCCCCTCGATAACGATCTCGTACAACCTGACACCCGATGCCTCGATCGAGGACACCACCGCGGCAATCGAAAAAGCGGTCATCGACCTGCATTTGCCCGACATCATCCATGCGGATTTTGCCGGCGATATTCGGGCCTTCAGACAATCCGCCGGTGCACAGCCATTGCTGCTCATCGCAGCGCTTATCGCCGTCTACATTGTTCTCGGCATTCTCTATGAAAGTCTTGCACACCCGCTGACGATCATTTCCACGCTGCCGTCGGCCGGTCTCGGTGCGCTCCTTGCCCTGCAATTGTTTGGCGCGGAACTCTCGATCATCGCCTTCATCGGCATCATTCTTCTGATCGGCATCGTCAAGAAGAACGGCATCATGATGGTGGACTTCGCGCTCGACGGCGAACGGCGGCTCGGCCTCTCGCCCGAACGGGCAATTCACGACGCTTGTCTCGCACGTTTCCGCCCGATCCTGATGACCACGATGGCCGCCATGCTCGGTGCGTTGCCGTTGGTGATCGCCATCGGCCCCGGGTCCGAGCTGCGGCGCCCGCTCGGCATTACCATCATTGGCGGGCTGCTGGTGTCGCAGGTGCTCACGCTCTACACGACGCCGGTAATCTATCTGCTGCTCGACAAATTGCACCGCAGGCTCGGCGGAACGACCTTTACGTTTATCCGACGTCGCGGTCCGCCGCTGCCGGCCGAATAGATTAAACGCCCAAATAGCGGTGCTGCACGTCCGGAGCTGCGGCAAGCTCGGGCGAGGTGCCCTTCCACACCACGCGTCCCCGCTCGATCAGGAAATGACGGTCGGCCACCCGCAACAGTGCACCGACATTCTTGTCTATGACCAGGATCGACAGGCCCAACTCTTTGAGGCGGGCAAGACACCGCCAAATCTCCGCCCGAATAAGCGGCGCGAGGCCTTCTGTCGCCTCATCGAGGATCAGCAGCCGCGGATTGGTCATGAGCGCACGACCGATTGCAAGCATCTGCTGCTCACCGCCGGACAGTTGATTGCCCATGCTGCTCTCGCGTTCGGCGAGCCGCGGGAACAACGCATAGACCTTGTCGAGCGTCCATTCCGCGCCGTCACGTTGTACCGCCGTGGCGAGCAGGTTCTCGCGCACGGAAAGGTTCGGAAAGATCTGCCGGCCTTCCGGCACCAGGCCGATCCCGTGCTGGGCCACCTTGTACGAAGGCAGCCCCCGAATATCGTCGCCCATGAAACGGATGGCGCCGGCCCGCGCCGGCGTAAGCCCCATGATCGAACGCACGGTCGTCGTCTTGCCCATGCCATTGCGACCCATCAGCGTCACCATCTCGCCCGGCGCGATCGCTAAAGACACCCCGAACAGCACCTGGCTCAGTCCGTAGCAAGTTTCGATTCCGTCGAGCGCGAGCACCGGTTCAGCCATGGACGGCCTCCTGCTCGCCGAGATAGGCATCACGCACCTGCGCGTTACTGCGGATCTCTTCCGGTTTCCCCGAAGCAATGACCCTGCCGTAGACAAGGACCGTGATGCGATCGGCGAGCGCGAAAACCGCCTCCATGTCGTGCTCGACCAGAAGGATCGTCAGCTCCTTCTTGAGCTCACGCAGCATCGTCACCATGCGTGCCGATTCTTCCGGCCCCAGCCCCGCCATTGGCTCATCTAGCAAGAGCATGCGCGGTTTCGAAGCCAACGCCATGGCGAGCTCGAGCTGACGATGCTCGCCGTGACTGAGTGCTGATGCCGGCAGATTCTCGCGCACGTTCAGCCCGACCCTCGCCAAGGCCGCGCGGGCGGGCTCGCGCAATTCGGCTTCCCGGCGCGCGTCTCGCCAGAAGCGGAATGAATGACCGGCATGGGCCTGAACAGCCAATGCCACATTGTCCAGAACCGAAAGGTCGAGAAAAAGCGACGTGATTTGAAACGAACGCGCGAGGCCAAGCGCGCTGCGCGCCGGCATCGGCAGTGTCGTGATATCGCTGCCGTCAAATCGTATGCGGCCGGAATCGGGCGTGAGTTGCCCGCTGAGTTGCGCGATCAGCGTAGTCTTGCCTGCCCCGTTTGGGCCGATCACCGCGTGCAGTTCCCTTTCGGGAATCGTGAGGTTGATGTCGTCAGTGGCGACAATGCCGCCGAAGCGTTTATCCAGACCACTCACCTGAAGCAAGTCAGCCATGAGGCACCTTGCCAAGCAATCCGTCGATGCCACCGCGCGCGAACAGCACGACCAGCAACAGCAGTGGACCGAGGATGATCTGCCAATATTCGGTGATACCCGAGAGGGTTTCTTCAAGCACCAAGAGTGCCACTGCGCCGAACACCGGGCCCACCACCGAGCCCATCCCGCCGAGCACAACCATGATGATGAGGTCGCCCGAGCGCGTCCAAAACATCATGGCGGGACTGACAAAATCGGTGTGATTGGCGAGTAGCGCACCGGCAAGCCCGCATAACGTTCCGGCAATGACGAAGCACATTAGCTTGTAACGATAGGTCGGGAAGCCGATCGCGCGCATGCGCGTGTCGTTCGAGCGAGCGCCCTGGATCACCAGCCCGAAGCGCGAATTGACTAGCCGCCAGACCAGATAAAGCGACAGGAAGAGCAGCCCTAGACAAATGTAGTAGAATTGCACCTTGTTGCTCAGATTGAGCGGCGTGAAGAACTGGCTGCGTTTCTGGATAGTGAGACCGTCATCGCCGCCATATCGCGCGAGGCCCGCGACGATGTAATAGGCCATCTGCGCGAAGGCCAAAGTGATCATGATGAAGTAGACCCCGCGCGTACGCAGGCTGAGCGCGCCGACGACCAGAGCGAAAAGCGCGGATGCCGCAAGCGCGACCGGCCACTGCACGAACCCGCTGTAAATCCCCTCGTGCGCCAGCATACCAACGGCATAGCCGCCGATGCCGAGATAGGCAGCATGGCCGAAGCTCATCATGCCCCCATAGCCAAGGATCAGATTGAGACTGACCGCCGCTATTGCGAGAATGACGATGCGGGTGAATAGCGTAAGCAGGAACCGTGTACCGGTGACTTCGACATAAAGCGGCAGCAGCGCCAGCAGGAGCAGCAGCACGACGGCAATGGCCGCGCGTGGATTGAGCGAGTGGATCATTTGCCGCCCGCCGAAAACAGGCCCTCGGGCTTGACGATCAGGACGATCGCCATCAGCAGATAGATCAACATGGAGGACAGGGCGGGCGCGGCCGTTGCGGCCACTTCCTTCGTGAACGCCAGGCGCAAAAGATCAGGAAAGAAAGCGCGGCCAAGCGTATCGATGAAACCCACGAGGATCGCTGCCACCAATGCGCCGCGGATCGAGCCGATGCCGCCGATGACGGTGATGACGAAGGCGAGGATGAGGATACTCTCGCCCATTCCGATCTGCACGGTGAGAATCGGCGCCTGCATCAGCCCGGCAAGGCCCGCGAGCGCAGCGCCCAGGCCAAACACCAGCGTATAGAGCAGCTTAATATCGACGCCGAGTGCGCCCACCATTTCACGGTTACTGGCGCCGGCGCGGATCAGCATGCCGACACGCGTGCGCATCACCAGCACGTAAAGGAAGATGGCCACCACCAAGCTCACCACGATGATGGAAAACTTGTAGGCCGAATATTGCACGCCAGGCAGTATTTCGATCGGGCTGTTGAGCCACGATGGCAACGGCAGTGAGAGGCCTGCCGGACCCCAGATCAACCGCACCGATTCATCGAAAAACAATATGAGACCGAAGGTGCCTAGCACGTGATCGAGATGGTCGCGGCCATAAAGCCTGCGCATCGCGATCACCTCCACCGCCATGCCGACCAAAAGCGTAGCGGCAAGCGCAAGAACGGCACCAAGCACGAAGCTGCCAGTCCAAGCCGCGAACGTCGCCGCGAAATAAGCGCCGATCATATAGAGCGAGCCGTGGGCCAGATTGACCAGATCCATAATACCGAAGACCAGCGTCAATCCCGCCGCCAACAGGAACAGCAGAAGGCCAAACTGCAGACCATTCAGGCATTGCTCGATGAACAGTGTCATGATGTACCGAGCGCCTCCCAAATGCCTGCAAGCAAACGGCGGCAGCGCGCCTGCGCCGCCGCCGCCCTTACGCCCAGCCCGAAATTATTTCATCGGGCACTTGCCGTGATAAGCGTCTTGGTTGTCCTTGACGATGGTGGCGACGGTCTTGAGCACGAAGTCACCCTTGGCGTCCTTCACCACGTCCTGGAGATAAAAAGCCTGGATCGGGAAGTGGTTGTTATTGAACTTGAAGTCGCCACGCACCGACTTGAAGTCCGCCTTCTCCAGTGCTTTCTGCACCGCCGGTTTGTCGGAAAGGTTGCCCTTGGTAGCGGCAACCGCCGAGGCGATCAGCATAGCAGCGTCATAGGACTGCGCACCGTAGAACGACGGCTTCTTGCCAGGATACTTTTTTTCAAAGTCAGCGACGAACTTCTTGTTGGCCTCGTTCGGCAGATCGTTCACCCATTGCTGAGCACCGGGCACCCCGAGTGCAAGCTCCTTCTGCAAGGGCAGCGACAATTCATCGATGGTAAAGGCGGTGTACAGTGGAATCTTGTCCTTCAGCCCCGCCTGCGCGTACTGAGTTAGAAACTGCACACCTGCCCTACCTGGATAAAACACAAAGATCGCATCCGGATTCGCGGCCTTCGCTTTGGCAAGCTCAGCCGAGAAATCGAGCTGCGCGGGCCAAGTGGTCAGCTCTTCGCCTACGATTTTTCCTTTGAAAGTGGCGGCGACGCCCGCCAGCATGTCCTTGCCAGCCGCGTAGTTGGGCCCAATCAGGAAAACCGTCTTGACGCCTTTCTGATTCATATAGTGACCCATCGCTTGGGGCGTCTGGTCGTTTTGCCACGAGGTCGAGAAGAAGAACGGCGAACAGCCATCGCCCGCGAGCTGATGCGGCCCGGCATTGGCACTGATGAGGAATGTCTTGGAATCCAAAGCCGACTTGACCGAGGCCAACAACACGTTTGACCAAATGTAGCCAGTCAGGAAGTCGACCTTGTCGGATTCAATCAGTTTGTCGGTCTTCTGCTTGCCGACCTCCGGCTTGAAAGCGTCGTCCTCATAAATCACCTCAACCGGCAATCCACCCATCTTGCGGCCCAGGTGGTCAAGCGCGAGTTCAAATGAATCGCGCATGTTGTTGCCGATCACGGCGACCGGACCGCTGAACGTGCTGATGAAGCCGATCTTGATGGTTTTTTGCTGGGCCACAGCCGGGCCCGCTGCGAGCAGCAAAGCAGCGCTCGCGGCCAAAAGAGTTTTACGCATTGTGTTCCTCCCCGAGGCCATTTCGGCCCGTGTTTTGGATGGCCTAATGTACCGAAAATTGCGGGTATTGGTCCACCCGCCACAAACTGCGAGAACTCGGCGGCAAGACGGCCCTGGTGCCCGTTGACCGCACCGCTAGCGGCCTTGCAGTCTAGCCAGACGGCCCCATGGGTGCGGGAATTATAGTTCGAGGAACTTCGACCTTTGTCCAAGGCGCTCGATAAGACCTACGACGGCATCATTATCGGTGCAGGACACCATGGCTTGATCCTGGGCACCTATCTCGCCCGTGCCGGTCTGAGCATTCTCTTGGTGGATCGCCGCCTGACTTACGGCGGCGGCCTGTGCACGCGTGAAGTAACGCTGCCCGGCTTCTATCACAACCTGCATTCCATCAACCATTTCCACATCAGCGAGACGCCATGGTTCAAGGATTTGAACCTGGGCGAACGCGTCACCTACATCACGCCGCGCTACGAGTTCGGCCAGGCGCATCATGACGGAAGCGCGCTCGTGCTCGGGCGCGATCTCGAAGAATCGATCGCCAACGTCGCACGCTTCTCGAAAAAGGACGCGCAAACTTTCCGCGATTGGAACCGCAAGGCGGAAAAGATCACGGCGGAGATATTCCTGCCCGAGCGTTATGCCGAGCCCTTGCCGAAGCAGGAGCGTGAAGCACTGCTGTCGCGCACGGCTTTGGGGCGCGAGTTTCTGGACGTGTCCAGCCGGCAGCCGCTCGATGTCGTACGCGAGTTGTTCGAGAACGAGCACGTGCAACTGCTGTTCCTGTTCAAGGTGTCGCTGTTCGGAACCTGGCTGGTGGACACGCTGTCGAAGACATCGCCGATGGGCTCGGTGATCCGCGCCTTCGACCTCGAGAGTGGCTACCAGCTTTGTCAGGGCGGCTCATTCAATCTGGCGCGCGGCCTGATGGAGGCCTTCATCGCCGCCGGTGGCACGTTCCAGCCACAGGTGAACATCGACCGCATCCTCATCGAGAATGGACGCGCCACCGGTATCGAGCTGCTCGGCGGCCAGTCGGTTCGTGCCAGGCAATTCGTGGCTTCAACGCTTGACGTGCATCAGACTTTCGAGAACCTGATCGGGCGTGAGCAGCTACCTGCCACCTTCCTAAAGAAACTCGACGGCTTCCAGTATACCGCGTGGAGCCTGTTCGGCCTGCATCTCGCGCTCAACGAAAGCCCGCGCTTCGCGGCGGAGAAATTCGATCCCAACATCAACCGCTCGCTGAAGTGGAGCATCGGCGCCGAGACCATGGAGGACCTGTTCTCGGCACATCTGGACGTGCAGGCGGGTCGCGTGCCGAAGCTCGTGCAGTTCGGATCCGGCCCGCTCAGCCTGCTCGACCCGACGCAGGCTCCGCGCGGCAAGCACACAACCTATTGCTGGCACGTCATGCCGCTCAATCCCGATCTCGGGGGACAAAGTTACGAGGCCTTCAAGGAGGAGTTCTCCGACAGAATCGTCGAATGCTTCGCGCGTTACTGCCCGAACATGACGAGCAGGAACATTCTCGGACGCTACGTCTACACTGGTCGAGAGTATGTGCAGGAAATGATCAACATGCGCGGCGGCGACATCTTCATGGGCGCGTTCAACGCCGAGCAGGTGATGTACAACCACTTCGGCTACGGTTCGTCGATCCCGAATCTTTACAGTGCAGGTTCCGCCGGCCATCCCGGCGGCGCGATCTCCGGCGGCGCCGGCTATATCACGGCAGGAATTGTCGCGAACGATCTTGGGCTCAAGCCCTGGTGGAAACCGTGGGATGCGCGTGCCGCGCTGGAGCAACTGCCACAGTTGGAGCGGGGCGCGGCATGAGCGCCGAATTGCAGAACGTCGTGTTTCCCGGGCTGAAGGATCGCGTGGTGATCGTCACCGGCGCCGGCCAGGGCATCGGGCGGGTATTCGCAAAATCGTTCGCAAAGGCCGGTGCGCGCGCCGTCATCGCGGAGCTCAATGAGAAGAAGGCGGCCGCAGTTTCCGAGGAGATTCTGAAGGACGGAGGTCAAGCCCTCGCCGTCACAACCGACGTCGCCGACGAAAGATCGATCGCGCAAATGGTCGAGGTGGTGGAGAACGAATTCAGCCGCATTGACGTGCTGATCAACAATGCCGGGGTCTTCTCGACGCTGGAGATGCGGCCATTCGACCAGATTCCGCTGGACGAATGGGAACGCGTGTTGCGCGTCAATCTCACCGGGCCTTTTCTTTGCGCGCGCGCGGTCTTGCCCGCGATGCGGCGCGCCAAATGGGGGCGCATCATCAACGTGGCTTCCGGCGCCGTACGTCTCGGGCGGCCGAATTACCTGCATTACATCGCGACCAAAGCCGCGCTCGCGGGCATGAGCCTGTCGATGGCGCGCGAACTCGGCCCCGACAACATCACGGTGAATGCTATTCTGCCGGGCGCAACCTTCACCGAGATCGAGCGCAAGACGGTCACGCCGGCGCAGAAGGAGCGCATCATCGCCATGCAATGCGTGCCGCGCGCGGAAGCGCCCGAAGATCTGGTCGGAGCGGTGTTGTTTTTGGCGTCGGAGGCCTCCGCCTTCGTCACAGGCCAGAGCATCAATCTCGATGGCGGAGTCACCGGATCATGAGCACGACCCCTACCGTTGCCGTTATCGCACCGGGCAATATGGGCGCCGGGGTCGGCCGCCGTCTGACGGAGAACAAAGTCACCGTGCTGACGTCGCTTGCAGGCCGCAGCGAGGAAAGCGTCAATCGCACGCGTGAGGCCGGCATGCAGCCGGTGGAAGAACGCGCGCTCGCGGAAGCCGAATTTTTTCTCTCGATTGTTCCACCCGGCGACGCGCTCGGCCTCGCAACCCGCCTCGTGCCTGTCCTGACCGCGGCCAACAGAAAGCCGATCTATGTCGAATGCAATGCAGTCAGCCCGCCGACGATGCAGAAGATCGCCGATGTGATCGCCAAGACCGGCTGTCCTTTTGTCGGTGCCGGCATCATCGGGCCGCCGCCGAAGCCCGGCAGCACCAACACGAGAATTTATGCGTCGGGTCCGGCGGCAAAAGATGTCGCGAGACTCAATGACTACGGGCTGATCGTGCGTGTTCTCGACGGCCCGTTGACAGCCGCCTCGGCGCTTAAGATGTCCTATGCCGGCATCACCAAGGGATTTATCGCGCTCGGCACGGCCATGCTGCTGGCCGCCAGCCGAGGCGGTTCGGCCGACGCGCTGAAAACAGAACTTGCCGAAAGCCGTCCTGACCTTCTTCGCTACCTTTCGAATCAGGTGCCCAGCATGTATCCGAAAGCCTACCGCTGGGTGGCCGAGCTTGATGAAATTGCAACTTTCGTCGGCGAAGAGTTTCCCGAGCGCGATATGTTTCAGGCCGCTGCCCGGCTTTACGAACGAATTGCGGAAGACTTGGACGACAGGAAGGAAGAAATCGAAAAGCTTGACCGTTTCCTCGACAAATCATGACAAACGAAGCGCCCATCGTCGTCGAGGTTCGCGGTGGATTTCGCGTCATCACGCTCAACCGGCCGGATAAGCTGAATGCGTTCAACGAAGCGATGCATCAGGCATTGCGCAAGGCCCTCGATGAGGCCGAGGCCGACAAAACCTGCCGCGCACTGCTGATCACCGGCGCTGGACGCGGCTTCTGCACGGGTCAGGATCTCGGCGACCGACTTGCCAAACCGGGAGAAACGGTCGTGCTCGGCGGCGCGCTGGAGGCGCACTACAATCCGCTGGTCCGCAAGCTGCGCGCCCTGCCCTTTCCGGTTGTTGCCGCGGTGAATGGCGTCGCCGCCGGCGCCGGCTGCAATATCGCACTCGCTTGCGATATCGTTCTTGCCGCGCGCTCGGCCAGTTTCATTCAGTCCTTTGCCCGTGTCGGACTTGTGCCGGATTCGGGCGGCACATGGTTCCTCCCACGGCTCATCGGTGCGGCACGGGCGCGCGGTCTTACACTGCTGGCCGAGCCATTGCCCGCGGAAAAGGCAGAGCAATGGGGCCTGATCTGGAAATGTGTGGACGATGCTGCACTCGCCGGCGAGGCCCAGAAACTGTGCGAGCATTTTGCAACCGCGCCGACACAGGGCTTGGCATCGATCAAGCGTGCGCTTGATGCCTCGGCGACGAATACGCTGGATGCCCAGCTCGATCTCGAGCGCGATTCGCAACGCGAGGCGAGCTTGACTCCAGATTATGCCGAGGGCGTTCGCGCGTTCATGGAAAAGCGCAAACCGAATTTCAACGGCCGGAAGAAATGACACAACCGAACGGTAAAAAGACGCTGCGCGTTGGCCTCGCCGGTCTCGGTGCGGTGGGGCTCGAAGTAGCAAAGCGCCTGATCGCGGGCGTCCCGGGTCTCACGCTTGCAGCAGTGTCCGTGCGCGACGTGGAAAAGGCGCAACGGGCGCTGCCGCAGGTTGGTCATGACATTGCCGTCCGCAAGGCTACCGAACTCGAAAACGACTGTGACATTGTCGTCGAATGTCTCCCGCCCGCTTTGTTCCGCGAGGTCGCCATTAGCGCCATCGACAAGGGGCGCATTTTCATGCCGCTTTCGGTCGCGCAATTGCTTGAAAACGACGACCTCATCGACCGCGCGCGCCAGAAGAACGCGCGGATTCTGGTGCCGACCGGCGCTCTCATCGGCCTCGATGCCGTCCGCGCCGCGGCCGAAGGCACGATCCATTCCGTGAAGATGGTGACGCGCAAGCCGCCCGCCGGACTTGAGGGCGCGCCCTACCTGCGCGAGCGGGGAATCTCGGTCACCGGCCTGAAGGAGCCGTTGAAAGTATTCGAAGGCAGCGCACGCGAAGGCGCGCGCGGATTCCCTACCAATGTCAATGTCGCAGCGGCACTCAGCCTTGCGGGAATCGGGCCGGACCGTACTCAGCTCGAGATCTGGGCCGATCCGGGTGTCACGCGCAACACCCACACCATCACTGTCGACGCCGACACAGCGCGTTTCACGATGACAATCGAGAATATTCCCTCGGAGAACCCGCGCACGGGAAAGAGTGTCGCCCCTTCAACGGTCGCCGCCCTGCGCGCGCTCGTGTCCGAGCTCAAGGTCGGGACTTGAATTTTACACGCGCAGGAAAATCCTGCGATGGTAGAGAAACCCGGCGAGCGCGACAGCGAACGCAAGCCCGAGAATGTGCCCCAGAAATGCGCCTGTTCCCGACGTCGTTACACTGCTGATCCAGAGCGCGACGTCGCCGCCGATCAGTCGAAACGCCAACGGCGCAAAACCGATAATCCCGTTGAGAAAATACAGCAAGATTGCGTTCGCTCC
>JBEVFG010000154.1:0-2812 GCA_040512415.1 Pseudolabrys sp.
ATGCTGGGCACATCGTCAGCCGCGCTCATTGGCCTGCTTTTCATTGCTACATCGATTCATCTCGGCGAGGTCGTGAGCAATCCCGGGTTTCGCGTCCGCTCCTACAACCAAACGCTGTATCTTCTTACGTTACTTGTGGAAGCAATTCTTATTCTCGTTCCTCAGCCAGTACCGTTCCTCGGTGCTGAGCTGATGGTCCTTAACATGGTGGGACTATGGTTCACTATTAGCACCACCTACACTTTCATTTATAAACACCGGGACGATCGTCATCGCGGCGGCATGAAGATGTCCCGCGCGATTCCATTAAGTGTGGCCTATCTCCTCGGACTAGCCGGTGGCATCGCCCTGATCCAAGGCTCTCACTGGGGCATGTACATTGTGACTGTTTCGTACACCACGCTTCTCGTCACGGTCGTATTGGGTGCTTGGTCGACCATGATAGGCATGGAGCAAAGGGAATTGGCCGTAGAGCGAAGGGAAAAAGCAAATAGCTGACCTGTGTCTGCTCTTGGCACAAAGCGCGCTGTTGCACCGCAAATGTCTGCTTTTGACCCAAAGCGGACATCGGCCTCGCAGAGGAATTCTGTAAACCTTTTTGTTGGCTACTCTTCTTTTTTTAGTGTTGCAATCAGCCGGTGGCGCGCGCGAGCGAGCCGCGACATGACAGTCCCGATCGGCACCTCTGTGGCCTCGGCAATTTCCCGATAGTCGAGGCCTTCGATATCGCGCAGCACCAGGGTTTCGCGGAACGGCGCCGGCAGATTGGCGATCGCCAAGCGAAGCTGCTCGGCGTCGACCTTGGCGATCAGCGAGGCTTCAGGCGTATCGTCGCGATTCTCATCGGATGTGCCATGCTCGATCTCAACCGCCTCGAGGTCGTCGACCGAAACGATGGTCGCCGAGCGGTTTTTGCGCAACCAGGAATAGGCGGTGTTGCGGACGATGCTCAGCAGCCAGGCGCGCGGATTTCCGCCGGCATAACTGCGAATGGCGCGGAAGGCGCGCAGTGAGGCATCCTGCACGACGTCTTCGGCGTCAGTACCGTTGGCGGTGAGCCAACGGGCGAGGCGGTAGGCCTCGTCGATATAAGGCATCACGACGGTTCTGAAGAGCGCGTTGTCGTCGAGCATGCCGATTGATTCCTGCGCGCCGGACGTCACCAACCGGACGGGTGGTCCGTCTGGACTGTTCGGGCCGGTTCGAGGCCGCAGCGGCGTTATTGACATGGCACGTGCTCGGTCGCTCAAAGTTCGTTCTGACTGCTGCGGAAGAGCTGTGCGAACAATTCGAGTTCTTTTGGCTCGACGTCGGAGATGGCCCAGTAGCTCATGCCATTCTCGATCCAACGCACGATGTTGTAGCCGTTGATGCTGCGCGGGCCGCCGTTGAGCGCGGGCGCGATGTCTGTGGGCACCGCCGTGAGGCTGATCAGGTGCTTGGCGCGGCGATAGACGAGCGTCGAGACCGGCGTGCGGCCGAGCACGTCGACGCGTCCGCCGATGAGCGGGAAGTCGTCCTTGGCGAGATCGACGACGCGCGGTGAGTTGGATATGCGGCCGTTGAACCATGGCTTCACGGTGTGGCGGTCGGACGAAACGACGTCGACCGGCTCCGGCGCCATCAACGAGCGGATGTGGTCGGAGACAAGCAGCTCCGCGACCTGCATCGGCTGTTGCCGGGAGTCGACCACAAGCCAGGTTGAGCCGCTCGCGACCACGGCGGCAACGGCAATCGACGCGGCGAGGGCGAGCCATGACGGCTTTGTGCGCCCGCGCCTTGCTCCGCCGACCGAGGATTCGATCCGTGCGCGCAATCCGGGCGGCGCGGCCTCGCGCGGCAAACGGTCATGAATAAGCTTCTGCAGTTCCTTCACGCGCTCGGCCTCCGCGGCAAGCGCCGGCTCCTGGCTTATCTTCTGGGAGAGGCTGAGCGCGTTGGCGGGGTCGAGCTCGCCATCGAGATAGGCGTGGACCAGCAGCACTGAATTGTCGTCAGACCTGGGTCGACTCATGTCTTTCTTCCGGTATAGCGATCGGTTGAGGCGCTGCGCTGGCCCATGGACATGCGGGGCCGCCTTTAACGCCAAAAACGATCACGTCATCCTCAAGACTCCGCGAGCGCGTAGTTCATTCCCCGCCTGGCATAAATTTTCCGAAAACGGGGCAGACCGGAGCCTGCCCCGTTTTCGCAGGGTCAAAAGTTACGCAGCATCTCGTTGTATCCGATGCTGCAGCCGCCTGTGGCGGCTGGGGCGTTGGAATCGCCCGCCAGGTCAGCGCCCGGAACCGCCGCGTAGGCCCGCAACGCGCGGTCGTTCAGTGCCGCTTTGCCGTCCGGGGGCATGAATCCTTGTTCGAAAAGACCAGGACGTTTCCGGTGCCGTCGCAGGTGCAGAACGATTGAGCGGAGGCCGGGCCGGTCACGGCACCAAGCACTGCGAGAATTATCAGAAGATTTTTTATGTCGTGTCTCCTTGTTGATGTAGCGGCCGTGATGGCCGCTTGCCTGGGAGACCGCGCGGCACGCGAACAAATTTCGCAGCGCGCCTGACTTTTTCGTGATGGCGATCAAGCGGGAATAAATCTTCGCGCACCTCAGTCTCGTCTTCAGCAGCACGTTTAAAGGAGACGCAAAATGACTGAGCGCGATGACGGTATGAACCGCCGCAAGGTTCTCGAATGCATGACATGGGCAGGCACCGGCGTGCTCTGGACCATCACAGGCGGCGTGCCCGCTTCGCTCGGCATCATCGACGAAGCCGTGGCCGCGCCGGCAAAAGGATTCACATTTCTTCAGATCAGCGACAGCC
>JBEVFG010000155.1:0-5172 GCA_040512415.1 Pseudolabrys sp.
TCCTCCCAGTTGTCGCCCCGTTTTTTATGGATGTTAGACTTTGATGCAGGCAGCAAAGTGCCCCGGCTTTTTCTCCTCGAGCTGCGGAATGACCTCGTGGCATTCCTGCGTTGCCAGCGGACAGCGCGTATTAAAGACGCATCCGGCGGGCGGCGCCAGATGGCTCGGTAGCTCGCCCTTGATCAAGCGCGGCTCGCGCTCTTTTTCGATAGTAGGGTCGGGTACCGGCGCTGCGTCCAATAGGACCTTGGTATAGGGGTGCAGAGATTCCCCATAGATTGCATCGCGATCCGCCACCTCCATAATCCGGCCGAAGTACATCACGACCACGCGGGCGGAGATATGCCGGACCACAGCAAGATCATGGGCGATAAAAAGATAGGCGAGCTGGAATTTGCGCTGCAAATCCTCCAGCAGGTTGATGATCTGGCCCTGGATCGAAACGTCCAGCGCGGACACGGCCTCGTCGCACACGATGAAAGACGGCTCCATCGCCAATGCGCGCGCGATGCCGACACGCTGGCGCTGGCCGCCCGACAGCTGATGCGGATAACGTTCGGCCATGTCACGGCGCAATCCGACATTTTCCAGTAGCTCGATCACGCGGGCATCAACTTGACTGCGGCCGTCGACAATTTTGTACACGTGCAGCGGCTCGCCGATGATCTGGCCGACGGTCATTCGCGGGTTGAGCGAGCTGTAGGGGTCCTGGAAAATCACCTGGACCTTGCGGCGCATGGCCTTCAGTTGCGCCGGCGAGGCGGTCGACAGGTTGATACCTTCAAAGTGGATTTCACCGGCGGTCGGCTCCTCCAGCCGCAGGATCAGCCGGCCGATCGTGGTCTTGCCGCAACCGGATTCGCCGACCAGCCCGAGCGTCTCGCCGGGATAGATGTCGAACGAAACGTCTTGCACTGCGCGCACTGTGCCGGCCGTGCCGCGCAAGCCACCGCTGACGGAGAAGTACTTGGTCAGGTTGCGGACCGACAGCACCGGCGTCGTGCTCTTGGCGGCGGCGGCCGTAGCAGCGCCGGCGGCGGCCGCCCAGGTGATCTTGCCTGCCGCGATCTCTGCTTGCCGATGGCAGCGCGAAAGCCCGCCGGTGTCGGTGGGCAGCAGCGGCGGCTCCTGGTCGCAAACCGTGATGCGATAGGGGCAGCGCGGCGCGAAACGACAGCCGGTCGGAGTGTTTGCCAGATTCGGTGGCAGGCCCTCGATGGTTTCCAGCTTGCTGCCGCGCGGACGGTCGAGTCGCGGTACTGAGCGCAGCAAGCCCAAGGTATAGGGATGCCGCGGGCGGTGGAACACCGCGTCGGCCGGGCCCTGCTCGGCGACGCGCGCGGCATACATGACGATGACACGATCGGCATAGCGGGCAACCACGCCGAGGTTGTGGGTAATGATGATGAGCGCGATGTTGAGCTTGCGCGACAGATTCTTCATCAACTCGAGAATCTGCGCCTGGATGGTGACGTCGAGCGCGGTGGTGGGTTCATCGGCAATGATCAGCTTGGGATTGCAGGCGAGCCCGATGGCGATCATCACACGTTGCCGCATGCCGCCCGAGAATTGATGCGGGTATTGATCGAGCCGCCGCTCCGGATCGGTGATGCCGACCAATTGCAAGAGTTCGATTGCGCGCGCCTGCGCTTCCGCATCGGTCATGCCAAGATGGATCTGCAGCGGCTCTTTTATCTGAAGGCCGATCGTGAGAATCGGGTTCAGCGACGTCATCGGCTCCTGGAAGATCATCGAAATATCGCGGCCGCGGATTTCGCGCATCTGCTCATCGTCGAGATCGAGCAACGAGCGGCCGTCGAATATGATGCGGCCCTTCGAGATTTTTGCAGTCAGGCGTGGAAGCAGCCGCATGATCGAGAGCGCAGTGACTGACTTGCCGGAGCCGGATTCGCCAACGATAGCGACCACTTCGCCCCGGTTTACGGTGAAGCTGACGCCTTCGACGGCGCGCACGATTCCGCGCGTAGTAGTGAACTGGGTGTGAAGATCGGCGACTTCCAGAAGCGGGGCAACCGCCTCGGACTGCGTGTTCGATCGTTCACGCAATGCGTCGCCAGTCTCGGCGATACTCAACCTTATCCCCTCGCGCTCGCTGCGAGGCACCACGCCCGGTGCCCGCGTCCCCCCAAGGCCAGAATGGGGGCGCGTTTGAAATCGCGCAAGTGCGTCATCACGCACCGGCCCGCGTCCGCAGAGGCCCTAGCACACTGACCGGCCGCTAATCGCCTAGGCGAAAAATGGGGCGTTTTGCTGTGGGATCGGGGCGGGAACGGGCTCTTCCCGGGCTGGCAGCTGGTGTCCCTCATCCCCGATCCTGTCGTCGATCTCTTTAACGCCGTCGCACCGGACGTGCCGCTCGCCAGGTCCTTTGGGGTACACTGCATGATGCTGGCGATCGTCATCTTGTGCTTTTTTCCTCAAATCGCCACATGGTTGCCCATCTGATGGGCAAAGCCATAGGGCCTAAATGAACACCTCGTTCTTCGGGGAACTGCTGCAGACGATTTCCGAGCGCGGCCGCGCGCTGCTTGCCCGTGACCGGCGCGGCGAGGCGTCAGCCCGCTCGGAAAGCCTCGTCGAACTGTGCGAGGATCTGTTGTCGGGCCGCGGGGAAGCCTCAGGCGTCGCGCTTGCCCGCGAAATCCTCACCCATTACGGCACGCTCACCATCGGCCCGCGGATCGCTTTCTTCGAGGCATTGACGCAACGCTTCGGCATCGACAAGGCGCGGATGGATCAGGCCATCAACGCGTGGCGCGCGTCGCCGTCGGACGCGACAGCCGCCGAGGTGCATGCCGCCTCCGAGCCACGCCGGCAGGAATTGTTCCGCAGGCTCAATCTTGCGCCCGGAGGCACGGCCGCGCTGGTCCGAATGCGCGAGCAGTTAATGGATTCGCTCGATCACCGCGACGACCTGCGCGCCGTCGACGACGATTTCGTTCATCTTTTTTCGTCCTGGTTCAATCGCGGATTTCTCGTGCTGCGGCGGATCGACTGGTCGACGCCGGCGATCGTGCTGGAGAAGATCATCCGCTATGAAGCGGTGCACGAAATCGGTGACTGGGACGATCTGCGCCGCCGCATCGACCCGCCGGACCGGCGCTGCTTTGCCTTTTTCCATCCGGCAATGGTCGACGAGCCGCTGATCTTCGTCGAGGTTGCGCTCAGCCGTGATATTCCCGCCGCCATTGCGCCGATCCTCGTCAAGGATCGCGAAATTGCGAGTGCCGACAAAGTCCGGACAGCCACGTTCTACTCGATCTCGAACTGCCAGCGCGGGCTCGCCGGCGTTTCCTTCGGCAATTTCCTGATCAAGCAGGTGGTCGAGGAAGTGAGCCGCGAGGTCCCCGGGCTGCAGACTTTCGTGACGCTGTCGCCCGTGACGAATTTTGCGGACTGGCTCAAGCACGAACGCGCCGAAGAGAAGTCAGCCGCGCTGACCGAGGCTGACAAGGAAGTCCTTGCCGCGCTCGATCAGCCCGGCTGGTGGCACAACGCGGAGACGGCCGCGCAGCTGCAGGATCCGGTGATGCGCGCAGCGGCCTGGTATTTCCTGCGCGCGCGCAACAGGCGCGGTACGCCGGTCGATGCGGTTGCGCGTTTCCATTTGGGAAACGGCGCGCGGCTTGAGCGCATCAACTGGCTGGCCGACACCTCCGATCGGGCAATGGCGCAGGCGCACGGGCTGATGGTGAACTACCTCTACGATCTCGACGACATCGAGAAGAACCACGAGGCCTACGCCGAAGGGCCTACCGTGGTCGCGTCGAATGCCGTTCGGCGCCTGCTGCGGCCGCCGCTCGAGCTCGTGCCTATCGCGGGTTAGGATTTTCCGTAAACCGGGACGATGGCGCCGCGGGTGACGCGGTTGTCCGGCGACGCCAGGAACACAATCGTCGCCGCAACCTCTTCCACTTTCGGCCAAGCCGCATGATCAGCTTTCGGCATAGCCTTGCGGTTGGCCGCGGTGTCCATGATCGAAGGCGCGACGGCGTTCACCAGAACTCCGGCCTTCGCAACTTCCTCGGCAAGCGCCATCGTGAGCGCCGCCACTCCGGCCTTGGCGACGGTATAGGCGGTCATGCCGGCACCGCTCCGCGGCTCCAGCGCCGGCCGCGCCGCCACATTGACGATGCGCCCGCCGCCGGCCGGCACCATCGCCTTCACTGCGGTGCGGCAGCACAGAAAACAGGAGGTGAGGTTGCTGTCGATCTGCGCCATCAGCGCGGTCTTGTCGATGTCGGTGATCTTGGCCGCGGCGAAGCCACCCGCAATGTGAATCGAGGCCCAAAGAGATTTGACGCCTGCGTAGACCTTTGCCACTTCAGCTTCCTCGGACAGATCGGAAACCTTGATCAGTGTCGCCTGCTGCCGGCCACGATAGGGGAATCGCTCGGCTTCCGCGTCGTGAACGTAAGGCACCGTGCAGGTCGCGCCGGCGCCGATCAGCGCACTGACGACAGAAGTGCCGAGCGCGCCGGTGCCGCCCGTCACCACCACCTGCTTTCCGGAAAAATCCATCCTGGCTGCCCGAACCTTGCTCAGCCGCGCCCGCGTTTCACGCGCGCCGGCAGAACCTGAAATTCGATCCAGTTCGCCACTTCGCCGACGCGCAGCTTCTTGTCGAGCACATTCTTGCTGATACCATGCCGCCAGGCCAGCCGCTTGCAGCCTGGATCGCGATCCAGCGTGTCGAGATCCTGTGCAAAGGTTTCGATGTCAGGCACGTCCGCGAAGAACCCTTCCTCGATCAATCGCGCGCCGATGCGCCGGACGATGGCGGCGATCTCGCGCAACGGATATTCGGGGTGATACTGGACCGCCCAGGCGATGGAGCCGTTGGTGCGAATTTCGGCGCTTTGCACGTCTGAAACCGCATTGGTGGCAAGAACCGTCGTGCCGGGCGCGAGGGCTTCGATTTCGTCGAGATGCACCGTCGGCGCATTGAAGACATCGAGCTTGCCGACATACATGGGATGCTTGCGGCCAGCCTCGGTGAGCCTGATGCCGCGGCCGAAGCCGATTTCACGGCCTTTCGGGTTCTTGCGCACGCTGCCGCCGGCGGCCGCGGTGATAATCTGGATGCCCCAGCACGATCCGAAAATCGGCGTCCCGGTTTTGAGTGCCGCGCGCACCAGCTCGATTTGCCGC
>JBEVFG010000156.1:0-9351 GCA_040512415.1 Pseudolabrys sp.
GTCGCGAAACTGTTTTTCGCCTACGGGCTCGGCAACGCGATGACGTTTCCGATGACTGTCGGCGCGACGACGGTTCTCAATGCGGATCGCCCGACCCCGGACGGTGTCGCGGCCTTGCTGCGCAAACATCCGATCACGGTATTTTTCGCGGTGCCGACATTCTATGCGGCGTTTCTTGCCAGCCCGAATGCACCGAAAAAATCCGAGGTGAAACTTCGCCGCTGCATCTCGGCCGGCGAGGCGCTGCCGGAAGAAATCGCGCTGCGCTGGAAGGAGCGCTACGGCGTCGAGATTTCCGACGGGCTCGGCACCACCGAGATGCTGCACATATATCTCACCAACGCACCGGGCGCGACGAAGTACGGCACCACCGGGAAACCGGTTCCCGGCTACGAGATTAAGCTCATCGGCGACGACGGAAACCCGGTGAAGAAGGGAGAGATGGGTGAGCTCTACGTGCGCGGGCCGACCAGCGCGGTCATGTACTGGAACAACCGCGAGAAGTCGCGCTCGACCTTCCAGGGCGAATGGACGCGTTCCGGCGACAAATATATCGAGGACGCCGACGGTTATTATGTGTGCTGCGGGCGCCAGGACGACATGCTGAAAGTATCCGGCATGTATGTTTCGCCGTTCGAGGTCGAGGCCGCGCTATCCTCGCATCCCGACGTACTGGAGGCCGCGGTCGTCGGCTGGAACGACGAGCAGAAGCTGATCAAGCCGAAAGCCTTCGTCGTGCTCAAGTCGCCGGAGAAGGCGAACGATGCGCTCATTCGCGCGTTGCAGGAGCATGTCAAGCAGAAGCTCGCGCCCTACAAATATCCGCGCTGGATCGAATTCCGCAAAGACCTGCCGAAGACGGCAACCGGAAAAATCCAGCGCTTCAAGCTGCGGGCGGAAGGGTCGGGCGCGCGCTGATGGCACTTGCTGAAGGCGGGTTTCTCGATCTTGACGGGCATCGCCTCGAATACCGCTTCGTCGGGCCGCAGCCGGATAAGACGCCAACGCTTGTGCTGCTGCATGAAGGGCTGGGCTGTGTCGGTCTGTGGAACGATTTTCCGGAAAAGCTTGCAGCCGCGACGGGTACCGGCGTTTTCGTCTATTCACGCGCGGGCTACGGAAAATCGAGTCCGGTCAGCCTGCCGCGTCCGCTCTCTTATATGCACGACGAAGCGCGCGAAACCTTGCCGAAACTGCTCGATGCCATCGGCTTCAGGCGCGGGCTGCTGATCGGCCACAGCGACGGCGCTTCGATTGCAGCGGTCTACGCCGGCAGTCATCAGGATCACCGGGTCGGCGGCCTTGTGCTGATCGCGCCGCATTTCTTCACCGAGGATCCCGGCATCGCCTCGATCGTCGAAGCCCGGAAAGTCTATGAAAGCGGCGATCTGCGCGCGCGGCTCGCCCGCTGGCACGATGACGTCGACAACGCCTTCAAGGGCTGGAACGGCGCCTGGCTCGACCCGCAGTTCCGCAAATGGGACATCACCGAGTTCCTCGCCTATATCCGCGTGCCGGTGCTGATCGTGCAGGGCGAGGACGACCAGTACGGCACCGTGAAGCAGATCGAGGTTGCTCAGCAGGAATGCTATTGCCCGGTCGAGGTGGTATTGCTGCCGGGTGCGCGCCATTCGCCACAGCGGGAGGCGCCCGAGCCGACGCTCAAGGCGATGTCGGATTTCGTCGCGCGTACCTTGCGGGCGAATGACTGGGTAAAGGCGGCTTAGCCCTCATAAGCACGGGTCGATCTCGGCTTTTTCGAAATTGTTTTGCGAACTGATACAATATTAGCGCCTGCGCGGAGGCTCGATATGCGACGAAGAGAATTTATTGCAGGAGTGGCCGCTCTTATGGCGGTAAACCGGCCATTCAGGACACATGCGCAGCAAGCAGCGCGCCGCCCTCGTATCGGCGTCCTGATTTACAGCACACCCGACCAAGATCCGAATACGCGGGCTTTCCTGGAAGGTCTCCGTCAGCTTGGCTACGCTGACGGCCAGAACGTCGCGATTGAGTATCACTTTGCGCAGGGTCGGCCGGAGCGGCTTCCTGAACTTGCTGCGGCTCTGGTGGGCAGCAAGCCCGACGTGATTTTTGCGCTTGGCGGCGACGTCACTCCCCATGTTGCCAAGGCGACGCAGACGATCCCGATTATCTACGCCATGAGCGCGGATCCGGTGCTCCTCGGCCTTGCGGCAAGCCTGGCAAGGCCGGGCGGCAATTCTACCGGCGTGACATTCCTGTCGGACCAACTCGCCGCGAAGCGGCTTGAAACGTTCCGGGAGGTTGCCCCTCGTCTGTCGCGAGTGGGGGTCGTGCGTGATCCCAGCCACGTCGACAACGAAATGCCTATTGCACAACGCGCGGCCCAGGCGCTGAAGCTTGAGTTGCAGCCCGTCGAAATACGCGAACCTGCCGATCTCGACCGCACGCTTGCAGCCGCGAGGCAAGCCAATGTCGATGGCCTTTACATCGTGTCGTCGCGACAGACAGTCGCGAACGCGCAACGCATCGTCGAGTTTGCCAACCGGGAACGCCTGCCTTTGGTGGGTGGATGGGGCGCATGGGTTCAAGCGGGGGGATTGATCTCTTATGGACCCAATGTCACGGACATGATCCGCCAAGCGTCGACTTATCTCGACAAGGTGCTCAAAGGCGCGAAACCCAGCGATCTACCGGTACAGCAACCGACACGGTTTGAGCTTCTGGTTAATCTGAAAACCGCCAAAGCGCTCGGCCTGAACATTCCGGACTCGTTTTTGCTGCGGGCCGAAAAGGTGATCGAATAGGCTCGTATGCGCCCTAGTCGCTGACAGGCATCATGGATCGTTAAGCCCGGCGAACGGCGAGAGGGTCTTTTACTCCGCCGCCTGCTTTGCGGCGCTGCCGTGCTGGGACACGAGATAGTCCATTGCTGCCTGCACGCCGCCCTTCTTGTGCGGGATGTTGGCGAGTGCGAGCGCCATCTCGGTTGCGGCGAGGCCGCCCAACATCATCGCGTCGTTGATGTCGCCGAGATGCCCGATGCGGAACATCTTGCCGGTGAAGCGGCCAAAGCTCGAACCGTATGAGATATTGAATTGCTCGAGTGCCAGCGCGCGGAACGCCTCGGCATCGTGGCCCTCTGGCATCAGCACGGCGGTAATCGTCGGCGAATAATACTTCGGGTCGCGGCAGATGATGTCGAGGCCCCACGCCTTGATCGCGCGGCGGGTTGCTTCCGCCAGCCGGTCGTGACGGGCGAAGACATTATCGAGCCCTTCCTCGTGCAGCATCTCGATCGACACGGCGAGGCCCTGGAGCATCTGCGTCGCGGGCGTGTACGGGAAGAAGCCGACCTTGTTCATCGTCAGCATTTCGTCCCAGGCCCAGAACGACTTGGTGAGCTTGGACGTCTTGTTCGCCGCCAGCGCCTTGTCGCTTACGGCGTTGAACGACATGCCGGGAGGCAACATCAAACCTTTCTGCGCGCCGCCGACGGTCACGTCGACGCCCCATTCGTCGTGCCGATAATCGGTCGACGCGAGCGAGGAAATGGTGTCGACCATCAGCAGCGCAGGATGCCCGGCGCGGTCGATCGCCTTGCGGATTTCCGCCACCGGCGAAAGGCAACCGGTTGAGGTTTCATTGTGCAGGAAGCAGACCGCCTTGATCTCCTTGCCCTTGTCTTCGCGCAGGCGCGCCTCGATCGCCGCGGGATCGGCGCCGATGCGCCAGTCGGTCGTGATGAATTCGGGCTGCAGACCGATTTTCTCGGCCATCTTTTTCCACAACGTGGCGAACTGGCCGGTCTCGACCATCAGCACCTTGTCGCCGGGCGACAGCGTGTTGACGAGTGCCCCTTCCCAGGCGCCGGTTCCGGTCGCGGTATAGATGATGACGGGATTCGTCGTCTTGAAGATCGTCTTGATGCCGTCCAGGCATTTCTTGGCCAGTTTGGCGAATTCAGGACCGCGATGATCGATGATTGGCGTATCCATCGCCCGCAGGACTCGGTCTGGCAGCGGCGAGGGCCCCGGGATGTGGAGAAAGTGTCGTCCGATCGTGCGCGAGGAATTCTTAGCCATAGGCAGTCCGCTCCTGAAACGGCAGCTTTTAGGGGTTAGCGTGGTTTGGCCACGGGCGCGGTCCGATCAGGGGCGGCGCTTGTGGCGTTGAACTATGAATGCAACATTGCGGTCAAGCGGTTTTCCGCAAGGCAAACTAGTCCTTATGCATAGGCTTAGCGCCGCCCAAAAAGGATAAGAAAACGTGGCCGTTGTCATGCCCGGTCTGGAGCGCCGGCTGAGGGCCGAATTGTCCGGCGAGGTGCAATTCGATGCGTTTTCGCGCGGCCGCTACTCAACCGATGCCTCCCACTATCAGATCATGCCCGTGGGCGTCGTCGCGCCGCGCACGATCGAAGAGGCTGATCGCGCGATAGCGGTTGCCCGCAGCGAGGGGGCGACGGTCCTGGCGCGCGGCGGCGGCACATCGCAGGCCGGCCAGGCCGTCGGCGAATCGCTCGTCGTCGACTGCGCGAAATACCTCACGCGCATCCTCGATCTCGACGTCAAGCACAGGCGTGTGACGGTCGAGCCCGGCATCGTGCTCGACGATCTCAATCGCCAGCTCAAGCCGCACGGGCTGTGGTTTCCCGTCGACATCTCGACGTCCTCGCGCGCGACCATCGGCGGCATGGCCGGCAACAACTCGTGCGGCGGGCGCTCGATGCGCTACGGCACGATGCGCGACAACGTCATCTCGATCGAGGCGTTGCTGGCCGACGGCACGCTCGCGCATTTTGGCCGCATCGGCGGCAATCTCAAGGATGTGCCGGCGCCGCTGCGGCCGCTCGCGAAAGATCTGCTCGCCATCGGCGCACGCGAGGCCGGTGAGATCGCCGAGCGATTCCCTAAAGTGCAGCGCCGCGTCGGCGGCTACAATCTCGACGCGCTGGTGCCCAGCAAGAACGATATCAACCTCGCGCACGTCCTCGTCGGCGGGGAAGGGACGCTGGCGTTTTCAACGCGCATCGAGTTGAAGCTTTCGCCGTTGCTCGGCCGCCGCGCGGTCGGTGCCTGTCATTTCGGCAGCTTCTCCGAGGCGATGAATTCGGCGCAACACATCGTGCGCCTCAAGCCGATCGCAGTGGAATTGATCGACCGCACGATGATCGGGCTCGCACGCACGATTCCGATTTTCGAGCCGACGCTCGACAAGTTCGTGCGCGAGGCGCCGGAAGCGATCCTGCTGGTCGAATTCGGCGAGGACGACCACGAGGTCAACCTGCGCATGCTGGCTCAGCTCAAGCAGCTGATGGGCGATCTCGACTTCGGCTGGGACAAGAACGGCGCCAAATGGGGCGGTGTTGTCGAGGTCCTTAATTCCGACCTGCAGGCGGCGATCACCGAGCTTCGCACGGCCGGCCTCAATATCATGATGTCGATGAAGGAGGAGGGGAAACCGGTTTCCTTCGTGGAAGACTGCGCTGTGCCGCTCGAGCATCTCGCCGACTACACGTCGCGGCTCGCCGGCATTTTCGAGAAGCACGGCACGCGCGGCACCTGGTACGCACATGCCGGCTCGGGCTGCCTGCACGTGCGCCCCGTCCTCAATCTTCGCCAGGAAAAAGACGTGCATGCCATGCGCGAGATCGCCGAGGAGGCGTTCGCGATGGTGCGAGAATACAAGGGATCGCATTCCGGCGAGCACGGCGACGGGTTGGTGCGCTCGGAGTTCAACGAGCCGATGTTCGGCACGCGGCTCGCCCGCGCCTTCGAGGAAGTGAAGGACAGGTTCGACCCGAAGGGCTTCTTCAACCCGGGCAGGGTCGTGCGTCCGCCGAAATTCGACGACCGCAGCCTGTTCCGCTACGCGCCCGGCTATCACGGCGAGCCGATCAAGACGCATCTCGACTGGTCGGCTTATCCAGGCTCGGGCGGCGGTTTTCAGGGCGCCGTCGAGATGTGCAACAACAACGGCGCCTGCCGCAAGCTCACCGGCGGCGTGATGTGCCCGAGCTATCGTGTCACCCGCGACGAGCGCGACGTCACGCGCGGGCGTGCCAATACGCTGCGGCTGGCGGTGACCGGGCAATTGGGCCCGGCCGCGCTCATCGCCGACGAAATGGCTGACACCTTAAAATTATGCGTGTCCTGCAAGGCCTGCCGCCGCGAATGCCCGACCGGCGTCGACATGGCGCGCATGAAAATCGAGGTTTTGGCGGCCCGCGCGGAGAAATTCGAGCTTTCGTTGCACGACAAGCTGGTCGGTTTCCTGCCGCATTACGCACCCTACGCGGTGCGCTGGCATCGCCTCTTCAATATGCGCAATGGAAACGGGCTGTTTCGCAAGGTGTCGGAGGTTGTCGCCAGGCTTTCCTCGCGGCGCAGCCTGCCGAAATGGCGAAGCGACACCTATCGCGACCGGTCCGACTGGCGCTACGTGAGCGGCGAAAACAATGCCGGCACACGTGAAGTCGTATTGTTCGCCGACACGTTCAATCGCTACTTCGAGCGTGAGAACCTCGACGACGCCTTGAGCGTGCTCGTCGCCGCCGGCTATCGCGTCTATGCACCGCTCCCGGCCGATCTGAACGAGCGGCCTTTATGCTGCGGCCGTACCTTCCTTGCGGTCGGTCTGGTGGAAGAGGCGCGGCGGGAAATGCAACGCACGCTGGACGCGCTTGCACCTTACGTGAGACGCGGCATTCCCGTTATCGGGCTTGAGCCGAGCTGCCTGCTCACCTTCCGCGACGAGCTGCCTGCCATGTTCAAGGGCGAAGCGGCCGAGTTGCTGGCGGCAAATGCGCGGCTGTTCGAGGAATTCATCGCGCATGAGCACAAACAGGGCCAGCTGAACTTGCCGCTTGGGCCGCTGCCGAAGAAGGCGCTTCTCCACGGCCACTGTCATCAGAAGGCGTTCGACGCCATGAACGCGGTCGAGGGCACGCTACGGCTGATCCCGCAGCTGTCGGTCGAGACGATCGAATCGAGCTGCTGCGGCATGGCGGGAAGCTTTGGCTATCACGTCGACACCATCGAGGTGTCGCAGAAGATGGGCGAACTGTCCTTGCTGCCCGCCGTGCGCAAAGCGCCGGCCGACACCCTGATTATTGCCGATGGTACGTCATGCCGGCACCAGATTTTCGACGGCAGCAAGCGGGAAGCGGCCCACGTGGCGCGCGTGCTGGCGATGAGTGTGGCTGCGGCTGGCTCAACGGCGGACATGTCGTCATACTAGGAGCATGACGAAGCTTTTCCCGACGTCGCTTGTCGGCTCCTATGCGCAGCCCGACTGGCTGATCGACCGCGCCAAGCTCGCCGCCCGGTTTCCGCCGCGCGTCCGCGCCAAGGAACTCTGGCGCGTCGCGCCCGAATTTCTGAAGCAGGCGCACGACGACGCGACGCTGCTCGCGATACGCGACCAGGAGCGCGCCGGGCTCGACATCATCACCGACGGGGAGATGCGGCGCGAAAGCTACTCCAACCGCTTTGCGACCGCGCTTGAAGGCGTGGATATCGACAATCCAGGCACCGCTCTCGATCGTTCCGGTCATCCAAATCCGGTGCCACGCGTAACCGGCAAGGTACGCCGGCGCCATCCGGTCGAGGTCGAGGACGTCAAGTTTTTGCGCGCCAATACCACCCGCATGATCAAGATGACCGTGCCCGGACCGTTCACGATGTCACAGCAGGCACAGAACGATTTCTACAAGGACGAAGAGGAGATGGCGTTGGACTACGCCAACGCAGTGAACGCCGAGATCAAGGATCTGTTCGCCGCCGGCGCCGACATTGTTCAGATTGACGAGCCCTATATGCAGGCGCGGCCGGAGAAGGCGCGCAAACATGGCCTCAAGGCACTCAACGCCGCATTGGACGGAGTGAAAGGGCCAACCGCGGTCCACATTTGTTTCGGCTATGCCGCCATAATTCATGTGCGGCCGGAGGGATACTCATTCTTGCCGGAGCTCAGCGGCTCGCCGGTCAGCCAGGTATCAATTGAAACCGCGCAATCGAAGCTCGACTGCTCCGTTCTTGAAAAATTGCCGGGCAAGACCATCATCCTCGGAACGCTCGATCTTTCCGACATGAGCGTCGAGAAACCGGAAACCGTGGCCGCGCGCATCCGCCGCGCGCTGAAGCACATCTCGCCCGAGCGGATCATTGTCGCGCCAGATTGCGGCCTGAAATATTTGCCGCGAGACGTTGCCTACGGAAAAATGTGCGCCATGGTCGAAGGCGCGGCGATCGTCCGCGCCGAATTGGCGAGGTGAACGCATACCGATGGCCGCTACGATCTTCCCAACCTCGCTCGTCGGCTCCTATCCGCAGCCGAAATGGCTTATCGATCGCGCACGCCTGTCGAAGATGGTGCCGCGCGTGCGGATGGACGACCTGTGGCTGGTCGATCCGAAGCAGCTCGAGGCGAAGCAGGACAAGGCGACGCGATTGGCGATCCAGGACCAGGAGGACGCGGGCCTCGACATCATCACGGATGGCGAGCAGCGCCGTGAAGGCTATTCAAACCGGTTTGCCACCGTACTCGAAGGCGTCGATACCGAGAATCCTGGCTCGACGCTCAACCGGAGCGGCAAGCCGATCCCGGTCCCGCGCGTCACCGGAAAAGTCCGGCGCAAGCATCCGGTCCAGCTGCGCGACCTGCAATTCCTGCGCGCGCACACGAAGAAGACCATAAAGATGACGGTGCCGGGCCCGTTCACGATGTCGAAACAGGCGCAGAACGAGTTCTACAAATCCGACGAGGCGATGGCGCTTGACTATGCGACCGCGGTCAACGAGGAGATCAAGGATCTCTTTGCCGCCGGCGCCGATATCGTGCAGATCGACGAGCCCTGGATGCAGCAGCATCCCGAAAAGGCGCGCGGGTACGGGCTGAAGGCGCTCGATCGCGCCCTCGACGGCGTCACCGGCACGGTCGCCGTGCATTTGTGCTTCGGCTATGCAGCGGTCGTGCACGACAAGCCGACCGGCTATTCGTTTCTACCGGAACTCGAGGGCTCGCGCGCTGCGCAAGTGTCGATTGAGGCGGCTCAGCCGAAGCTCGATTTCAAGGTGCTGGAAAAGCTTCCATCGAAGACGATTATTCTTGGCGTTATCGATCTGTCGGACCTGACGGTCGAGACGCCGGAAGTTGTTGCAGAGCGCATTCGTAAAGCGCTTCCATATGTGCCGGCCGAGCGTATCGTGGTCGCCCCCGATTGCGGCATGAAATATCTGCCGCGCGATGTGGCCTTCGGAAAAATGCAGGCGATGGTCGCCGGCGCCGAGATCGTACGTCGGGAACTTGGCTCTTAGTCTCGCGATACTAGAAGCGCAAATTCAAGCCGAGCGTGAGCCAATTCGC
>JBEVFG010000157.1:0-4579 GCA_040512415.1 Pseudolabrys sp.
CTTTTTGATCATCTGATCTCCGTCCAGCAAAAAAATCGGGCGCCCTTGCGGGGCGCCCGAAGTTGCATCGCAAAGCTACGTAGCTTGCGCGATGACTAGGAGGAATCCTTACGCCGAGTAGTACATTTCGAACTCGATCGGATGGGGTGTGTGCTCGAAGCGGATTACTTCCGTCATCTTGAGGTCGATATAGCTGTCGATGAAATCGTCATCGAACACACCGCCGGCCTTGAGGAACGCACGGTCCCTGTCGAGGTGGCCGAGCGCCTCGCGCAGGCTGCCGCACACGGTCGGTATCTGTTTGAGTTCCTGTGGCGGCAAGTCGTAGAGATCTTTGTCGACCGCAGAGCCCGGATCGAGCTTGTTCTTAATGCCATCCAGGCCGGCCATCGTCATCGCGGCGAAGGCGAGATAGGGATTGGCAAGCGGATCAGGGAACCGGACCTCGACGCGCTTGGCCTTCGGGTTCGTCGTGTACGGAATGCGGCACGAGGCCGAGCGATTGCGCTGCGAATAGGCGAGCAGCACCGGCGCCTCGAAACCGGGAACCAACCGCTTGTAGGAATTTGTAGTTGGGTTGGTGAATGCGTTGATCGTGCGCGCGTGTTTGAGAATGCCGGCGATGTAGGACAGGCACATCTCCGAGAGATCGGCATACTTATTTCCAGCGAAAGCGGGCTTGCCGCCCTTCCAAATCGACTGATGGCAGTGCATGCCCGAACCGTTATCGCCGTAAATCGGCTTTGGCATGAATGTCGCGGTCTTGCCGTAGATCTGGGCGACCTGCTGGATGCAGTATTTGTAGATCATCAGTTGGTCGGCCATCCGGGTCAGTGGTGAGAACTTCATGCCGAGCTCGTGCTGTGCGGAGCCGACCTCGTGATGGTGCTTCTCGACTTTGACGCCCATTTTTGCCATGGCCGCCAACATTTCGCTGCGCATGTCCTGTGCGGTGTCCTGCGGTGGCACCGGGAAGTAACCCTTCTTGGTGCCGATGTGATGACCGAGATTGCCGCCCTCGTATTCGGTATCGGAATTGGTCGGGAATTCTATCGAGTCAAGCTTGAACCCGGTCTTGTACGGCTCGGCGGAATATTTGACATCGTCGAACACGAAGAACTCGGCTTCAGGGCCAAAGTAAATGGTGTCGCCGACGCCTTGCGCTTTCACCATGCCTTCCGCCTTCTTGGCGATGCCGCGTGGGTCGCGGTTATAGGGCTCTCCTGTCGTCGGCTCGAGCACGTCGCACACCAGTGACACCGTAGTTTCCGCGAAGAATGGATCAATGCAGGCGGTTGCCGGATCCGGCATCAGGTTCATGTCCGACTCATGTATCGCCTTCCATCCGGCGATCGAGGAGCCGTCGAACATTTGGCCTTCAGCGAAAGTCTCCTCTTCGATCATGGAGATATCGAAAGTGACGTGTTGCCACTTGCCACGCGGATCAGTGAATCTGAAATCGGCATATTTGACGTCGTTGTCCTTGATCAGTTTCATGACATCTTTGGCTGTCGTCATGGATTGCCTTCCCCCTTGTTTTCGTGAAATTGACCGCGAGGACGGTTGCCTGCGGTCTAGATTGCATCAATTCCGGATTCCCCGGTCCTGATCCGAATGGCTTCTTCGATGTTGGAAACGAATATCTTGCCGTCGCCAATCCGGCCAGTCTGAGCGGCGCGCCGGATCGCATCGATCGCTTTTTCCAACATGTCGTCGCCGAGCACGATTTCGATTTTCACTTTGGGGAGAAAATCGACCACGTATTCGGCGCCGCGGTATAGCTCGGTGTGCCCTTTCTGTCGTCCGAAGCCTTTTGCTTCGGTCACAGTTATCCCCTGCAGGCCCACTTCCTGAAGCGCCTCTTTCACCTCGTCCAGTTTGAATGGCTTGATGATGGCTTCGATTTTTTTCATTGCCTGTCCTTCCCGCAGCTCGCCGGACAACATCCCGACGGGCCGCGCTACCGGTTTGCAGGTCTCGTGCCAACCCGGCGAGAGACAAAAAATCACTTCTCTGCAATGGTTTAGGTGAATTGCAGAGGGCCGCCCAGCGCGCTGCCTAATATTCGGCGCCTATGAGTTAAGCAAAGTGGTCAGAATTTAGCCAGCCGCGAAGGATCTCTTGGGACGCAATAGGTTGGCTTGAATTGTCCGTCGTCGGGCGCACCGATACTCTTTCCAGCAAATGATCCAACTGCTCACGACGGCCGAGATGGCAGAGGCCGACCGCTTGGCCGTTGCCGGTGGCATTCCCAGCATAGCGTTAATGGAGAATGCCGGCCGAGCCGTTGCCGACGCTGCCTCCAGAATGGCGCAAGGGCGTCGCGTCGTGGTCGTCGCGGGCCCCGGTAACAATGGCGGCGACGGCTTCGTTGCTGCGCGCTATTTGGCCGAGCGTGGCCTGGTGGTGAGCGTTTGCGTCGTTGGGAAACGCGAGCGGTTGAAAGGTGACGCCGCTTTGGCCGCACAGCGCTGGAACGGATCCGTAAGCGAGCCGTCGCCCGCAGCATTTACGAACTGCGACTTGATCATCGATGCACTGTTTGGTGCGGGACTTGACCGGGATGTTGAGGGTCCGGCGGGCAACGTCATCGATTTGATGAATGCCGCTTCGGTACCCATCGTCGCCGTCGATTTGCCAAGCGGCGTGAATGGCACCACCGGAGCGGTGATGGGATCTGCCATCAACGCGAAACTCACTGTTACGTTCTTCCGGCGCAAGCCCGCACATTTCCTTCTTCCGGGACGTCTGCATTGCGGCCTGGTCGAAGTCGCCGATATCGGAATTCCGGAGCGCGTTCTCGACAAAATCAAGCCGGCGACGTTTGCGAATGTTCCTGAGCTTTGGCGGAATGCATTCCCGAAGGCGAGGACCGAGGGCCACAAATACTCTCGCGGCCACGCGGTCGTCGTTTCGGGAGGGCCGTCGTCGACCGGTGCCGCGCGACTGGCCGCGCGCGGGGCGCTTCGGGCAGGGGCAGGTCTGGTCACCATCGCAAGTCCGAGGGATGCTTTGAACATTAATGCCGCTGAGAACCTGGCGGTCATGGTCCGCCCGGTGGACGGACCAATTGAGCTAAAGGAATTTCTTGCCGACAAACGGAGAAATGCCATCGTCCTCGGTCCTGGTGGAGGTGTTGGCCCGGCTATGCGCGAACAAGTGCGCACCGCGCTCGAAGGGGATGCGGCGGCGGTGCTGGATGCAGATGCATTGACGAGCTTTGCCGGAGAACTCGATGCGTTGGCCAACGCAATTGGCGAACGAGCCGGTCGCCCGGTTGTGCTCACGCCGCATGAGGGGGAGTTTTCCCGGTTGTTCAGTGTATTGGAGCAGGAAGCGCATTCTCGCTCTAAACTTGAGAAAGCTCGGCTGGCCGCCACGAAAACGGGCGCTGTTCTGGTTCTGAAGGGTGCCGACAGTGTGGTGGCTGAGCCAAACGGTCGTGCGGCGATTGCAGACAACGGTCCGCCGACGCTTGCCACTGCCGGGTCAGGCGACGTGCTGGCGGGCATGGTCAGCGGCCTTCTGGCGCAAGGCATGCCGGTGTTCGAGGCGGCCTGCGCCGCCGTATGGCTGCATGGGGAAGCGGCCAGGGAATTTGGCCTTGGGCTCATCGCAGAAGACCTCCCGGACATGCTCCCGCGGGTTTACGGACGGCTTTTTGGCGGCCGGGGTGCCCAGGGCTGAGGGGTGCTATTGCGGTCCGCCTTGGAGGGGCTATTTCAGCACTGGGTGCGGTAAACCAACGCCTTAGGACCGGCGCGCTTAAGCCTTGCCTAGGCGGGTATGGCCGCGTTAAGCCCTGCCGGATTGCGGGGCCAGGGTTGTCCTGTAACCGCCCCTTGCGGGCGTGGCGGAATTGGTAGACGCGCGGGATTTAGGTTCCCGTGACGAAAGTCGTGGGGGTTCAAATCCCTCCGCCCGCACCACGCCAAGGGCTATAAATGCGGGGCGACCACCCGTTTCCGGATTTCCGTGACGTTGACGCCAGGTCAGGCGAGCGTCGTACGAGTGTAAGCAACGAGTAGTGAGCAATGCAGGTTACCGAAACACTGTCGGAAGGTCTCAAGCGCGAGTACAAAGTCGTCGTACCGGCCGCCGAGCTCGACGCCAAAGTAAATCAGCGCCTTGACGATCTGAAAGGTCGCGTCCGGATCAACGGCTTCCGTCCCGGCAAAGTGCCGGTCGCCCATCTCAAGCGCATGTACGGCCGCTCGGCGATGGCCGAGGTGATCGAAGCCACCGTGCGCGACGCCAACAATCAGATCGTCAGCGAGCGCGGGTTCAAGCTCGCGGCTGATCCTAAGGTCACACTGCCGACCGACGAGGGCGCGATCGAGCAATTGATCAAGGGCAAGAGCGATCTGAACTACACGATGGCGCTCGAAATTGTGCCGCCAATCACGCTTGGTGACTTCAAGACCATCAAACTCACAAAGCTGACCGCCGATGTCGCTAAAACCGAAGTCGAAGAAAGCATCAAGAACATCGCGGATCAGAACCGGCCCTACACACCGCGCCCGCAAGGTGAGAAAGCGGCGAAAGAGGACCGCATAACGATCTCATTCGCCGGCACCAT
>JBEVFG010000158.1:0-10174 GCA_040512415.1 Pseudolabrys sp.
CCGCGCCGGTTGGTTCAACGCGGGACACACTTCCGGCGCTATTTTTGCAGCAAAATTGATGCAATCCGCAGAACCTTTGAGCCAGCTGGAGCAAAAAATGGATGCCTATGAATTTTTCCATCAAATCGTCGAAGATACGAAAAAAATATCCGGCTCTTACACAGCTTAATAACGAAGCCATCAAATTGAAACATGTGCGCCGCCTGCCGCGAAAAGAAAATGAGCCTTTATCGAGTATCAACTCGTCTACCAGCCATGTGATATCGGAACCGACACTTGCGGAGCTTCTCGAGACCATTCACGACGCTTTCCAGACGATGAAGGCCTTTCCCGAATTGTCTCCGATAAATCGATCCGTCTGATTATTTTCTCAACCGCGCATAGGAACAGATTGACGGGCATGGCTCAGAATGGGGTGTGCTGTGCAAGGCGTTCGCGTACTCGGATCACTTGCGTGGCATGCCATTTGCCGCCCTCGGGAATGGACCATAGGCCCAGCGCTACTGATTTGCGCTTGCGTGGCATAAAATCTCCAATGTTGCGCCTGGTGGGCGGGATTGGTTGAAACGATAGGCAATGAACGAGGAACAGAAATGGACCAAATCGCACTCTATAAGGGCTTCCGAATTCGCGCGTATGAGGACTGGTCGGGCCTATGGTTGGCCGAGACCAAGAAGCCGTTTATGCGGCGGCCGGGTGCTGGCGATCACGACGACACCGATGCTGAGTACATTGCCACGCCCTCCGGTCACCCAACGCCAGAAGCCGCTATTGATTTCATAAAGCAGATGATTGATAGCCCGAGTACGACGAGATAAGCCCCGACAAGCTTCGCCGCCGATCTCCTTCCCGGCCTTGCGCGTATTCCAATTTAGCGCAAGGCTTAATTTCATGGGGAAATACGATACAGGATCCGCGCGAGGATTGAGCGCGGGCAATGGTTCGTGGTCATTCGGGGGACTGGAGTGTGTCGCCGTCCGAGGCCATTGCACAGGCTCTCCCTGTTAACGCCCCCAATCCTCTTCGGCCTCGCGTGTCACCGCTGGCGCTTTCGGATTTTTGACCTTCACCCAATGGGGCGACCGGCCCCGGTCATAGATTGAGCCTAGGCGCTTCGATACGAAACCGAGCTTGCACGCCTCGCGGAATGTTCTCGCTTATACGGGGCGTTCGACCAATCCTTCTGGATGTAGTCAGCCCAGCCCCAGAACAAAGTAAAAAATTTAGCGAGCGTTCCCATTCCCGTTCTCATGGATCGCAAATGTGAAAACGGAAAGCCTGTTCTCGATCCAGGCCTCGTTAATGCGACTAAGAAAACCGCAGCGACAGCAGCAGCGAGGATTAGGTCCACGAGTAAAGTCTGCATTTTTAAGCTCCTCTGTTTCAGCACGGCCTTATTGGGGAGAAAAGGTGCGTCCCGACGAGCCCAACCCATGAAAAGACGCGCCGGGACTTGCCACCGACAGTCCACATGGAGAGACTGACGATAACCGACGCGACTCTGCGGGTTGGCATTTGGGACCACATTTACCTAGCTCAATGCCATATCGATTAAGCAATCGGCAAATCTCGTTTTTCCCGCACCCGTTATTGCGGCAAGCATGGTACTTGTTCGAGTTGCAGCAGCAATCGCACAGCGATGTCTTCTCCCGCCATAACCGGCTGGCGAGCGGCGTCCGTGCGGCTGTGGAAGCATGGGGTTTACGCATATGCGCACAGGGTTCCGAATGGTACTCCGACACCGTGACGACAGTCTTAGTACCGGAGGGCTTCGAAGCCAATGACGTCATCAAGACCGCCTATTTTCGTTATGATTTATCGCTTGGCACAGGGCTTAATAAGCTCAATGGAAAGGCTTTCCGCATCGGCCATCTCGGCTGGCTTAACGAAATAATGGTAATGCAGACCCTCTGTGGGGTCGAACTCGCGATGCGCGACGTCGGTGTTCCATTCGAGCCCGGCGCGGGTGCCGGCGCGGCGGTCGTTATCTCTCCGATACCGGCCAAGCCATGCGGATAGCAGCCGAATAACTTTTCAAGCTTCAAGTATCCAGAGAGTGATTCCGTTGATGTTGGTGGTATGAGAAGTCGGCGGCATTGCCGGCAACACCCAACCCACATCCGGCGATGACATAATACAGGATTGATAAGACGGTAGTGTCGCGGATGGCCGGAAACTGCGCGACGGCATGGCAACGAGCGCCCAGGCGAGCACAAGCACAAAAAGCGCAACCGCGCCGATAAGTTTTCGAAACCGCACGGGATAGCTTGCAACATTCCAGTGTTGCGAGGACAGGGTGCCGCACTATATGGTCCGCGCGCCTGCGACAAGAACATGATGACGGCTATTCAAGCTTTGTATCGTGACGATTTGGACCATGGCCGCGCGATTCGGCTGTGGCTTTACGTGGTCGCTGCGCTCATCTTCGCCATGGTTGTGGTTGGTGGCGCAACCCGGCTGACGGGATCCGGGCTGTCGATCACCGAATGGCAGCCGGTGACGGGTGCGCTGCCGCCACTCAGCGAAGCGCAATGGCAAATGGAATTTCAAAAGTATCAGGCGATTCCGCAGTACCGGCAATTAAACGCGGGAATGAGCCTTGCCGATTTTAAGACGATTTATTGGTGGGAGTGGACGCACCGGCTCATCGGCCGCGGCATTGGCATAATTTTCTTTGTGCCCTTCGTCTGGTTTCTGTGGCGCGGCTGGATCCCGCGCAACCGTCGCGCCGGCCTATGGCTGATCCTGGCTCTTGGCGCGCTGCAGGGCGCGATCGGGTGGTGGATGGTTGCTTCCGGGCTCGCCGGTCGCGTCGAAGTGTCTCAGTACCGCTTGGCGACGCACCTCGTCCTTGCCTGTCTGATTTATGTCGCCGTGCTCTGGACCGGAACGCGTTGGCAGGACGAGCGGGCGCACGCGCTGTTCGAGAAATTGGGCAAAGCCGCCCAACCGGTGACTGTTCGCGCCGGCGCCATTGGGCTCGTGGTACTAATCCTGGCGCAGATCTATCTCGGCGCTTTGGTCGCAGGTTTGCGCGCCGGGCATGTATACAACACCTGGCCGTTGATCGATGGCGGCCTTGTTCCGCATTCCTCGCGCCTACTTTCCGAGGTGCCGTGGTGGCGAAATTTTTTTGAAAATCCGCTCACGGTCCAGTTCGATCATCGCATGCTCGGCTATGTGATCGGTTTATTGGCGCTTCTTCAGCTGTTCAATGTCGCCAAACTGGTCAAGCCTGATCCCATCTTCACAAGCGCAGCTCTTGTCGCCACAGCGGTCATCCTGCAAGTAGCGCTCGGCGTTTGGACGCTGCTGTGGGTCGCCGCGCTATCGCTCGCGCTTGTGCACCAGGCGAGCGCGATGATCACGTTAACCTTGGCCGTCATTCACGCAGCAACTACGGTCCCGCCTAAAGTCTCGGCGCGAACAGAACCGTCTTTGCCGTAGGTCCTCCGTGCCATTTTTAAGGAAGTTGTGGTCAGACTAATAAAGAACAAACAGACACATTTTTTGTTTGACGATTTTTGATGGGTGACTCAGAGACGCTCTCTAGCCCGCTCGTTAGTTCGAGCACGTGTCCTCCCTTTCATACTGTTCGGCCAGCGGTGTCTCCAGCACTGGTCGCTGACTATGAGTAACTGTTCGAGGGTCTCGCTGAGCGAAAGGTTGGTAACAAAATGTTCTTGGGTGAGCGATCTAATTCTTCGCTGATATCGCTCCGCAGCTGAACCGTCGTTGCGGCGAACGGCGTCGGCCAAACCACTGAGCAGGGCGTGTAAAGAGAAGCCGCTATGGGGAATCCAAACAGAACCCTGCTAACTACGCACAATTTGAAACGCCGTGACTACGCGCTTTGTGCAAAGCGATTGGGCTTTGTGCTAGTTCATGCATGGTTTGGGTCTGTCGTGCCCTTGTCGAGCGTGGTGCGCTGTGGCGCTCGATGGCGTTGTTTGTCAGATGTCTAGACGCTACCAATCGATATCCGGTTTCGGGGGTAAAGCGGACATTAACCGTTGCTCAAGAGAGCCCATGCGCGCTGTGGACCAGCAACCTTGCCGTTTCGGCAATCCGTTCAGCTGTGAAACCGAAATGCGGAAATAGTGCACTGGCGGGTGCCGACTCGCCGAAGCCGTCCATGCCAATGACAGCTCCGTCGAGCCCGACATATTTCCACCAGAGAGCGGTGGCGCCGGCTTCGATAGCAATCCGCTTGACCCCATCGGGAAGCACGGAGCGGCGGTAGGCCAGATCCTGACGATCAAAGACCGTTGGCGAGGGCATGGAGACGACGCGCACCGAAACCCCTTGCCCGGACAGGATCTCCTTTGCCTTTATTGCCAGCGTGACTTCCGAGCCGGTAGCAATCAGAACGAGGTCTGGTTCTCCCGTCGGCGCATCCACGAGTACGTAGCCCCCCCTGGCGGCGAGACCGGCTCGATCGCCATCGTCTCGCTGTGCCGGCAGATTCTGACGCGACAACAGCAGACTCGTTGGGCCATCCCGTCGCTCGACGGCGGCCCTCCAGGAGACTGCGGTCTCCAAAAGATCACAGGGGCGCCAGACATCCATGTTGGGGATCAGTCGCAGCGACATCGCGTGCTCGACGGGCTGGTGCGTCGGCCCATCCTCACCAAGCCCGATCGAGTCATGCGTGAACACGAATATCGAGCGCAGACGCATTAGCGCGGCCATTCGTAGTCCGTTTCGTGCATAGTCCGAGAATACAAGGAACGTGCCCCCGAACGGGATGTAGCCGCCGTGTAGCGCGAGCCCGTTAATGATGGCTGTCATGCCGAATTCACGAACGCCGTAGTGGACATAATTGCCGCCTTCGTTACGACCGACGGTTCGGCTTGCCTTCCAGTTCGTTAGGTTGGAGCCAGTCAAATCCGCCGAACCCCCCAGAAGTTCCGGCAACATGGATGCGAGGGCTTCGATGGCCAATTGTGAAGCCTTGCGTGTCGCGATCGCTTCGGTCGCCCGAGCTACACCTGTCATCCAGGCATTGGCCTGCACGTCGAAGTCTGCCGGAAGATCGCCAGCCATGCGACGGCGGAACTCTGCGGCAGGCACCGGGTACTCGCCGGCGTAGACCTCGAACCGCTGTTCCCATTTGCGCTGCATGCGCTCGCCTTCGCGCCGTGCGTCCCACTCCGCGCGTATCTGCGCGGGGATCTCGAATGGCGCGTAAGCCCACCCCAACGCCTGACGTGTGGCAGCGACTTCTTCAGCGCCAAGCGCCGCCCCGTGAACGTCGTGCGAGCCCGCCTTATTCGGCGCACCCCAGCCAATCACCGTCTTGCAACAGACGAGGGTGGGTTTCCCGCAGGTTTTAAATGCTGTCCGGATTGCGGATTCGATCGCGGCCGGATCGTGTCCGTCGACATCGCGAATGACGCGCCACCCATAAGCCTCGAAGCGGCTGGGTGTGTCGTCGGTGAACCAGCCCCGAACATGGCCGTCAATAGAAATACCATTATCATCATAGAATGCGACAAGCTTCTCGAGGCCGAGCGTGCCTGCAAGCGAGCAGACCTCGTGCGAGATCCCTTCCATTAGGCAGCCGTCGCCGACGAACACGAATGTTCGGTGGTTGACGATCGTGTGGGTCGGCCGGTTGAATTCCTCCGCCAGAAGCTTCTCGGCGAGAGCCATACCGACCGCATTCGCAAGGCCCTGCCCAAGCGGTCCGGTTGTCGTTTCGACCCCGGGGGTGACGCCGACTTCGGGATGGCCCGGTGTCTTCGAATGGAGCTGGCGGAAGCGCTTCAGCTCGTCAAGCGGAAGGTCATAGCCCGACAGATGCAAAAGCGCGTAAAGAAGCATTGAGCTATGACCGTTCGACAAAATGAAGCGATCGCGATCCGGCCACCGGGGGTCAGCGGGATTGTGTTTGAGATAGCGATTCCATAGAACTTCGGCGATATCAGCTAACCCCATCGGCGCGCCGGGATGGCCGGATTTTGCCTGTTCAACAGCGTCGATCGCCAGCATGCGCAATGCATTCGCCAGTGTGCGATTGTCCAGGGCGTTCTTCATTTGCGGCATTGCGGTCATGGGCGTAGTCCTGTTCAGAATGCTTTCCTCTTGCGATCCATCAGTTGCCAAATCATTGGCGTGAAGATGAGTTGCATCGCCAAGGCCATTTTACCTCCGGGGCACACAATCGTGTTGGCGCGTGACATGAAACTGTCGTGCAGCATGGAGAGGAGATAAGGAAAATCGATATCCTTCGGACTCCGGAAACGGATGATGAGCATGCTCTCGTCGGCGCTTGGGATGTCACGCGATATGAACGGGTTCGACGTGTCGACCGTCGGCACCCGCTGGAAGTTGACATGCGTTTCAGAAAACTGGGGACAAATGTACTTTACGAAATCCGGCATGCGGCGGAGAATCGTATCGACGATCGCCTCTTGCGACTGGCCTCGTGCGTCCCTGTCGCGGTGCAGCTTCTGGATCCATTCCAGATTGATGATCGGCACGACGCCAATGAGCAAGTCGGCGTGACGTGCGACATCGACCTTGTCAGTCTTGACCGCACCATGAAGCCCTTCGTAGAACAGCAGCTCTGTGCCTGATGGGAGGTCTTCCCATGCTGTGAATGTGCCAGGCTTTTGTTTGTAAAGTAGCGCCTCCTCTTCGTTGTGGAGATATTTCCGCGTTTTTCCAGCACCCGTTTCGCCGAAGTCGCGAAAAAGAGCTTCGAGTTCCTCGAGCAAATTTGTGTCTGGGCTAAAATGACTGAGGTTCTGGTTTCCGAGCTTCTGCGCCTCGGCGATTTTCGCGCGCATTTCTGTGCGGTCGTACCGATGGAAGGCATCGCCCTCAACGATCGCTGCGGCGACGCCTTCGCGGCGAAAGATCTGCTGAAAAGTTGTCTTCACAGTTGTCGTGCCCGCGCCCGACGAACCGGTAATCGCGATGATCGGATGTTTTGCGGACACGGCGTGACCTCGGATGCCTTCAGCCGGAGCGGAACAGCGAGCGCTTGTGGAAAAGCGGCGTTTCGAAAGTCGGCTCTTCTCCCTCATCATAATATTTGTGATAGGCGATGAGCCGCTCGACTTCGGCGCGTGACCCGAGGATCAAAGGTACGCGCTGATGCAGAGTTGTCGGCGCGATGTCCAGAACGCGCTCCCGGCCCGTGGACGCGGCGCCGCCGGCTTGCTCGACGATCATTGCCATCGGGTTCGCCTCATACATTAGGCGCAGGCGGCCCGGCTTCGACGTGTCCTTGGTATCGCGCGGATACATGAATAGACCGCCGCGAATCAAGATGCGATAGATCTCGGCAACGAGTGACGCGATCCAGCGCGTATTGAAGTCGACTCCTCGTGGCCCTGACTTGCCTTGGATGCACTCCTCGACGTAGCGCCTGACGGGCGGCTCCCAAAAGCGTTCGTTCGATGCATTGATCGCAAACTCGCAAGTCGTCTCTGGAATGCGCATGTTGGGATGCGTTAACGTGTAAGCGCCGATCTCCCGATCGAGCGTGAACCCGTGCACGCTGCCGCCGAGCGTGATTACGATCATCGAGGTGGGGCCATAAAGAGCAAAACCGGCCGCGATCTGCTTGGTTCCGGGCTGCAGGAAATCCGCCACAGTCGGATGCGTGACGCCCGGCGGCGCGCGCAGTATCGAGAAAATGGTTCCAACCGTAACATTAACGTCGATATTCGAGGAACCGTCGAGCGGATCGAACAGGAGCAGATAGCTGCCCTTCGGATATTCCGCCGGAATGGAGTAGGGCTGTTCCATTTCCTCGGAAGCCATGCCACAAAGCTGGCCGCCCCACTCACATGTCTCGAGGATGATTTCGTTCGCGACGACGTCAAGCGGCTTCTGGTCTTCGCCCTGGACGTTGACACTCGTCGCAGTGTCGTCCCGCGCGATCAATGCCCCGCGCGAGACGGCCGATGCAATGAACTTGCACGATGTCTGAATGTCGTTGAGTAGCCCGGTGAGATCCGGATCGGGGTTGGCGCCGCGGCGCTCATTCTCGATGATGAACTTGCTGAACGTCGACCGGCGGTGTGGCATCGCTTCCTCCCGTGGACCGGTGTTTATTGCAAGAACACCCGACTGGCGCGGATATCTTCCGCCGCGATTGTCTGAAGTGCGCTCTTATCGAGCGGTTTGCCGCGCTCGGAAAACAAGCGGTTCGCCTGGCGCAGCCGCGCACGGTCTAGTGCATTGCGGATCGAGCGCGCATTCGAGAACCGCGGTTGGCGCATACGGCGCTCAATGTATTCGCGCATCGCCGTTTCCGCTGGAAGATCGAACCGATATTGCATCTTCGTGATCATGCACTTGGCGATGTCCATAAGCTCCTCGGCACCGTAATCGGGGAATTCGATATTGTGGGCGATCCGAGAGGCCATGCCTGGATTACTCTTGAAGAACGTGTCCATCCGGTTCTTGTATCCGGCCAGGATCACCACAAGATCATCGCGGTTATCCTCCATGACCTGGAGGAGAATTTCGATCGCCTCCTGGCCGTAGTCGCGCTCGTTTTCGGGTCGATAGAGGTAGTAGGCCTCGTCGATAAACAGTACGCCGCCCATCGCCTTTTTGAGTATCTCTTTCGTTTTTGGTGCCGTGTGACCGATGTACTGGCCAACGAGATCGTCGCGTGTGACGCTGACGACATGATCGCGCCGTGCATATCCGAGCCGATGCAGGATCTCCGCCATCCGCAAAGCAACGGTCGTCTTTCCGGTGCCGGGATTGCCCGTGAAGCACATGTGCAAGGAGGGTGGTTCTGCCTGGAGCCCGAACTGACGCCGCGCGCGTTCAACAAGTAGCAACGCCGCGATCTCCCGGATTCGTGTTTTTACCGGTACGAGTCCGATAAGCTCGCGATCAAGCTGATCAAGGGTTTCGCCGATGCTCGTCTTGGCAAAGAGATCAGCGAGATCGATGCACTCGGTCGCATCTGTTGGTGCGGGTGGAGCAGTTGTCACGCGGCCCTCCCCGCTGCAGTCGCAGCCGCAAGTTCGCGACGCATGGCGCCGATGACGGAGCGGAAACCGTCGTCTTCATCGCGGGCACCAAAGATCGCTGAACCGGCGACAAATGTGTCGGCGCCCGCCTCCGCGATGGCGCGAATGTTCCCAACCTTTACGCCACCATCGACCTCGAGCCAGATCGATTGCCCGCCGTGAGCGACCTGCGCGTCGATGCGGCGGCGAAGGGTCGTAAGCTTGGTCAATGCCTCAGGAATGAAGGCCTGACCTCCGAAGCCAGGATTGACCGACATCACGAGGATGAGGTCGAGTTTGCCCATCACGTGATCAAGGACGTGCAACGGTGTTGCGGGATTCAACACCAGCCCAGCCTTGCAACCGAGCTCCCGGATCATCGACAATGTACGATCGATATGTTCGGATGCCTCTGGATGGAAGGAAATGATGTCGGCGCCCGCCTTGGCGAACATCCCGGCGAGCGCGTCGACTGGCTTCACCATCAGATGAACGTCGATCGGCGCCTTCAGACGTGGACGTATCGCTTCGCAGACCACCGGTCCGATCGTAAGGTTCGGGACGTAATGATTGTCCATCACGTCGAAATGAATCACGTCGGCGCCTGCGGCGATTACCCCTTCCACGTCCTCGCCAAGCCGTGCGAAGTCGGCGGAGAGTATCGAAGGGGCGATCCGGAAAGCGCCTTTGTTCATGATCGAGCCCTCGGTCAGTAGCGCTGGCCGGCCGGCTTGGCACCGGCATAGCTGCGCATGGTGTAGTGAACCTGCCGCCCCGGCCCTTCGGCGCGGACCAATTCGAAGCCTGGCTCTTCGGCAGGACGGTTGACGATGAAGGACATGCGCACCGTCTCGAACCCCTTCTTGGAGTCGAAGGCCAGGACCTTGATGTATTTTGCGCTGTGCGCCTTCCGGCAGGCGGTGACCTCGAGCATGACGCCTGCCGGGTCCTTGATGTCGAACATGGGTTGGCCCCACATGTCCCAATAGGTATTGCGGGGGTGAGGATCATCGGTGAACTCGACGGACAATGCCCAACCTTGCGCAAGGGCGTAGTGGATCTGCTTCTTGATTTCTGCGTCCGTCAATTCGGGAAGAAACGAGAACTGTCCTTGTGTCAGTCGCATGTGGCGCTCTCCTTATCTCAACTGGTGGTTGCGGTAGGCACATAGTCGACCGAGTCAGTCGACG
>JBEVFG010000159.1:0-5017 GCA_040512415.1 Pseudolabrys sp.
GTCGGGCCGGCGGTGGTGATTTCGTCTAGTCCATCCGAGCCATGGACTACCCAAATGCTTTCCGAGCCGAGGTTTTTCAGCACCTGCACCATCGGCTCGACCCATTGCTTGGAAAACGTACCGATCATCTGCCGCTTGACGCTTGCCGGGTTCGACAACGGCCCGAGCAGGTTGAAAATGGTGCGGGTGCCGAGTTCGACCCGCGTCGGACCGACGTTCTTCATCGCCGGATGATGGGCCGGCGCGAACATGAAGCCGATCCCGGCGTCGCGAATGCAAGTACCAACATGCGCGGCATCGAGGTCGATCTTGACGCCGAGTGCCTGCAGGACGTCGGCCGCGCCAGACTTCGACGACAGCGCGCGGTTGCCATGCTTGGCGACCGGAACGCCGGCACCGGCGACGATAAATGCCGCGCAAGTCGAGATGTTGAACGAGCCGGATGCGTCCCCGCCGGTACCCACCACGTCGACGGCACCCGGCGGCGCCTTAACGCCGAGCATCTTGGAGCGCATGGTCGTGACCGCGCCAGTGATTTCATCGACCGTTTCGCCGCGCACGCGCAGTGCCATTAGCAAGCCACCCATCTGCGAGGGTGTTGCTTCACCCGACATCATGCTGTCGAAGGCGCCGGCGGCCTCTTCGCGCGTGAGGCTTGCGCCGGTCGCGACCTTGGCGATAAGCGCTTTGAAATCGTTGGCCATGGGGCGTCTCAGGCTCTCGCGTGCACGTCGGCGGACTTACGCGCGGGGCTTCGCCCGCGTTTGGCGTTCCAGGCGGCGGCAATATCCAGAAAATTCTTCAGCATCAAATGCCCGTGCTCGGAAGCGATGCTTTCGGGATGAAATTGCACGCCGTGGACGGGAAGCGTCTCGTGCATGAGCCCCATCACAAGCCGGTCGTCGGTTTCGGCATTCACTTTCAATGCGGCAGGCGTGCTTGCCCGTTCAATCACGAGAGAATGATAGCGCGTCGCTTTCAGGGGGCCGTTGATGCCACGAAAGACACCGGTACCGGCATGCTTGATCTCCGATACCTTGCCGTGGATCGGCGCTGCGCGCACCACTTTGCCGCCGAAGGACTGCCCGATGGCCTGATGCCCAAGACAGACACCGAGGATCGGAATTGTCGGCGCGGCTTTTTCGATCAACGCGAGGCAGATGCCGGCCTCATTCGGCGTACATGGACCGGGCGACAGCACAATCGCGTCCGGCTGCGAGGCCATCACGTCGGCAACAGATATCTTGTCGTTGCGATGCACGGCAACGTCCGCCCCAAGCCCTCCCAAATAGTGGAAGAGATTGAAGGTGAAGCTGTCGTAGTTGTCGATGAGGACGATCATGTTCCACCGTGCTCGCAAGGGTTTACGGTGGGGCTAGGGGGGGGTCAAGGAGCGCGCTGCGGTGGTTACTGGCCGCGTTTGGCCGTGCTGGCAAATCGGCGGGCCTCTTCCGCTGCCCGAAACAAGGCCTTCGCCTTGTTGATGCATTCCTGCTGCTCGAGATCGGGATCGCTGTCGGCAACGATGCCGGCGCCGGCCTGCACGTACATCTTTCCGTCTTTCACGAGTGCCGTCCGCAGCGCGATGCACGTGTCCATTTCACCGGCCGCCGAAAAATAGCCAACGCAGCCCGCGTAAAGCCCGCGCTTTTCTTTTTCCAGTTCGTCGATGATTTGCATCGCGCGCACCTTCGGCGCTCCGGAAACCGTACCGGCCGGAAAACCGGCCACAAGGGCATCGAGCGCATCAAGATTGCCTGCGAGCTTGCCCTCGACATTCGACACGATGTGCATGACGTGGCTGTAGCGCTCAATAAAAAACTGATCCGTCACTTTAACCGTGCCAATGCCGGCGACGCGGCCGACATCGTTGCGGCCGAGATCGAGCAGCATCAGATGCTCGGCCCGCTCTTTAGGATCGGCGAGCAATTCCTCTTCCAGCATTTTGTCCTCATGCGGCGTTACGCCCCGCGGGCGGGTGCCGGCAATCGGGCGGATGGTGACGACGTCTCCCGAAACCTTGACAAGAATTTCGGGACTCGATCCCGCGACGGAAAATTTTCCAAAATCGAGGAAATACAAATAAGGCGACGGATTTGTCCTGCGGAGCGCGCGATAGAGTGAAAACGGTGGTAGCGTAAACGGCGCCTCGAAGCGTTGTGCGAGCACGACTTGGAACGCATCGCCTGCGGCGATGTATTCCTTTGCCTTGCGCACCATCGTCTTGAATTCGTCGGGTGTCGTGTTTGATTTCGCCGGGGCATCGATGGGCCCGGTATCCTGCTCGGACAGAGACTTGTCCAACGGACGGTCGAGGCTTTCGACGACACGCGCAAGCCGTTCGACGGCGCGCACCAACGCCGCTTTTGCGTCGACGTTTTTCTCCGGCCGCACCGGTGTGACGATCGTGATCGAATCCTTCACCCCGTCGAAAACCACGATGATCGTCGGACGGACCAGCACGGCATCGGGAATGCCAATCGGGTCGGGGTTTGGTGCTCCCAATTCCTCCATACGGCGCACAACGTCGTAGCCGAGATAGCCGAATACGCCAGCCGCCATTGGCGGCAGACTATTTGGCAACTCGATCCGGCTCTCCGATATCAACGCGCGCAGGGCCTGCAGTGGCGGCTCGGTGCAAGCGACGAATGCGTCGGCTTTAGTGCGAGCCGAGCGATTAATCTCGGCTTTCGCGCCGTCCGCGCGCCAGATCAGATCCGGCTCGACCCCGATGATCGAATAGCGGCCGCGTACGGCACCGCCTTCCACCGACTCGAGCAGGAAGCTCATTGCTTTGCGGCAGCCAAGCTTCAAAAAGGCCGAGACCGGCGTCTCAAGGTCGGCCACCAGCGTGGTCCACACCACCTGCGCCTCTCCGCGCCCGTAGCGGTCGGCGAAGGCGCTTTCCGGCGGCTCAATCTGCATGAGATCGGCTATTGCTGTGAGCCGCCGCCGATGGCCTGATTCAGCGCCGACGGATTGACGGACACACCGAAGTCGTTTTCCAGCCGGGCGACGTATTCACTGAGAAGGTCGTCGGTATAGGAGCTCTGCAAAGTTGTAGTGGTTGCCTGGCCTTGCGGTGTACCCGCTTCGAAAGGCGGATCGACAACGTCAATCACGCGGAAGACGAAGCGCTCGGTTTCTTTTCCGCCTTCGGCGCTGGCCGGGGTACCCTTCGGCGTGCGGAACACCGCCTCGATTGTTTTTGCAGGAACGAAGCCGCCGCTTTTGCCACGCTGAAGATCTTTCGCGGTCTCGACGTTAAGGCCGGTTTCGCTCGCAACTTGGGCAAACGACGTACCCGCCTTAAGCTTCCCGACAAGATCGTCCGCCTTCGCCTGCAGGCGCTTCGCGATTTCATCATCGCGCCAGCGAGTTGTGACCTGATCCTTCACCTCTTCGAGCGTGCGCTCGCGCGATGGCGTCACGCCCGTTACGTCATAATAAAGATACCCGCCGCTGGGCAGCTGCAGCGGGTCGGTGTCGACGCCGACATCGCTGGCGAATGCGGCGCTGATGACGTTCGGGGTCTGCGGCAATACGACGACGGGCTTTCCGTCAAGGCCGCGCCCCGACCGGTCAACAGATTCGATGGACACAGATTTGAGGCCCAGTTTTTTGGCGATCTCCGCCAATGTCGAGCCAGCGGCGCGTTCGTCCTCGATCTTGTCACGCAAATTGCCAACGTCCGATTTTGTCCGGCTCTCGGCCATCTCGCGTTTGATTTGCGCCGCGACCTGTTCGTAGGCCTTTTCCTCGCCTGGCTCGATTTTCCCGACCTGTAGCAGCACGGTGCCGAACCGACCTTTCACCGGCGCGCTCGTCTCGCCAGGCTTGAGGGAAAAGGCTGCATCTGCAACGGCGGAATCAATGATACCCGACTTTGCAACCATGCCGAGATCGGTGTCGGAGTCTTTCAGCTGCCGCTCCTTGGCGATGTCGTCGAAACTCGTGCCCTTCGTGATGCGCTCGCGTGCGTCGGCGGCTTCCTCCGGTTTTTGGAAAACGATCTGGCGGACCTCGCGCTTCTCCGGCTTGCCGTAGTTGTCCTTGCGCTGCTCAAAGTAAGCTTTGGCGTCGGCGTCCGGGACGGCATCGGGCTTCGCGAGGTCGGACGGCTCGAGGGAAAGCAACGTGATGTTGCGGTATTCGGGCGCCCGGAACAGCGTCTTGCGCTCGTCGAAATATTTGTTCAGGACCTCGGGTGTCGGCGCTGGGATATCGCCCGCTTGTGCAGCCTCCAGGGCAACATACTCGATCTGCCGCTTTTCGTTCTGATACTGGTTGAGTGCAGCCAAAGCAGTGGCGGGAACCTTCATATCGCCGGTGACGCTCTGGGCAAGCTGCCTGCGCAGCATTGAACGGCGCTGCTCCTCAATGAAACGGCTCTCGGTGAACCCGGCCTGACGGATGATCTGTTCGAAGCGCTGACGATCGAACTGTCCGTTGGCGCCACGGAACGACGGATCCGATGTAATGCGCTTTGCAATTTCGGCGTTGTCGATACCAAGCCGCAGCTGCTTGGCCTGCTCGTCGATCGTGGTTTCGGCAACCAATTGAGCGAGCAATTGGCGATCGAGCCCGCGGGCGCGTGCCTCATCGGGCGTAATCGGCCGCCCGACCTGGCGCCCCAATTGTTGCAAGCGGTCGTTATAGAACTGGCGAAATTGCTCGATCGATATTTCGGTGCCGCCGATCGTGGCCACCGCGTTGCGTCCAAAGCCGCGGAATATGTCCCCGATGCCCCAGATCGCGAAACTGACCGCGATGACGCCCATCACGGCAGCCATTACGGCTTTGCCGAGCCAGGTCGAGGAGGCTTTGTGAATACCGCGAAGCATGCGTGCGCTATTTCAGGTCTTAATAATGGTTGATCGGGGTGGATGACCGCGCATGTCTAGCCCAAGCGCGCCGCGCGCACCATAGTGACGGGCCCAACTCCTTGCAACTCAATAAGGATCGGCCTCGAGCCGAACTGCTGGCTTTGCCAAAGCGGGTCTGATAACCGCACGCA
>JBEVFG010000160.1:0-6320 GCA_040512415.1 Pseudolabrys sp.
TCCGGCATCGACGCGTCGCCCTTGCCGCTGTTCTGATACTTGCGGCCGTTCTCGACCGACGTCACGCGCGTCTTCACCTGCTCTTCGAGCGAGGTGATTGCTTCCGTCATCGCGCGCAGCGGATCGAGCGGCGCCGGAGACATGACGTCGTCCATACGATCGTAGAAGTCCTCGACCTTGAGATGCGACGGGTCGAGCGAAAAATCACCGTATTCCGGATTCTTCGCGATCTCGGCATTGGTGAGACGCCGCAAGGTATGGTTCCTGTCGAGCATGATCGGCCGGAAACGCTTGAAGCCGGGGCTGCCGAGCGCGGGGTCCTGCGCGTACAGGAAGTTGCCGCGCCAGAAACGCTTGCGCGCGACGGTGCCGTCCGGCTGCCCGTCGACCGCGAGGAAGACGCCCGCGCCATCGCTCGTCTGCGGCACGCGCTTGACCAGCATCAGGATGTGCCCGTACGGGTCGGCGTAGATGGTGCCCGGGCGCAGCGTGTCCTGCTCCAGCGACACGGGATAATAGTCGGTGTTGTCGTCGCTCGCGCGCGTGCGGCCGCTGCCGGAGTGCACACCATCGGCGACGACGCGCATGTAGTTGCCGAACGATGCGGCAAGGTTTCCGCCCTTCCCGGTTTCGGCGTTCTGGATGCTTGCCCAGCCGAAGCACGCCGGCGGATTGCCGCCGCCGCCGCGCGAGCATTTCGAATAGCCGAAGGGCAGCCCCATCTTGAAGGCGAAATAGGAGCGCAGGAAATATGGAAGATCGGCGCAATCGGGGCGAAGCACGATCTTCATCTCGTCTTCGCCGAGGCCGAGATGGTTGAACAGGACATTGCGCGACTTGTCGCGCAGCACTTCATGCAGCGCCGGCCATGACGGCGCGGCGTCGAGCGGCGCGTCAAACAGCTTCTCGACCCAGGCCGAGAACAGGTTCTCCATGCCGCGATCCCACGCGTTGCGCACCGGCCAGACGCTTCCCGCCGCAGTCTGTGGCCGCGGCGGCTGATCGGCGCGCACGGCGATTTCGCGGGCAACATTGCCACAGTCTGACGAAGCGAGGTTCGCCCGCCATTTCCCGGCGGCAGGCGCTACAACTTCGGCGAACCAGAAATAGGGCGGCCCGCCGAACCGCTTGCGCGACTTGGCGGCGACGCTTCCGTCGGGCGCGACCAGCGATAACTCGCCGTCGAGCGGCTTTTCCGAGGTGAAGACGACGCGCAAGGACGCTCCCTTCCACGGTGCGACCGGCGAGGCCAGGACGGCGAGGTTCGACTCCTCGCAGGCGCCCGACCGGCCTTGCGCCTGGACGGTTGCGGCTGAGAGCATGAAAACGGAAAGCGCGGTTGCGACCAGCAACGGAGCCGTCGCAGCAGGAGTCCGGCGTGGTAGCAGCAAGCGAGCCCCCTGTCCTGAATCGTCGCTGGGCCGCAAGTAAACAATATTGCGGCCCCCTGGCCAACATATCCACCGCCCAATTCCGGTGAAATTAGGGAGATACCGCCACACTTTCGGCCGGAACCGGCGGGCCGCCCGGGCAGCGGCAATGAATGGCTAACCATCCTGTTTCACGCGTTGCTTATCCGGCCCGTTCTATCGTGTGCGGCTTTTTGTCGAACGTTTTTCAGCCCGCTTCAGCCCTCACGGCAGACCCAAGCCATGGCCCGCTCATCGTCGGATCCGATCCCGGTCGCGCGCAGCGAAAGGCTGGTCCTGGGACTTTTTACCGCGGCGGTATTCCTGAGCGCGTTGCTGCTGTTCGGCGTGCAGCCGATGTTCAGCCGCATGGTCCTGCCGCAGCTCGGTGGCTCACCGTCGGTCTGGTCGGTCGCGATGGTGTTCTTCCAGTCGATGCTGCTGGCCGGCTATGCCTATTCGCATTTTCTCATGGGCACGCAAAATCGCCGGCTGGCTGTCGCCGTGCACCTTGCGCTCCTGACCGGCGCACTCATCACGCTGCCGTTGTCGATTGCCGACTGGGGCGCGCCTCCGGAATCCGGGACGGCCTTCTGGCTGCTGGGCCTGTTCACTGTTTCGATCGGGCTGCCATTCTTCGCGCTCGCCGCGAACAACCCACTTCTGCAGACGTGGTTTGTGCGTACCGGCCACCGCGAAGCGCACGACCCCTATTTTCTCTATGCCGCTTCCAACATCGGCAGTTTTCTCGCGCTTCTCTCCTACCCTCTGCTGCTCGAGCCTGCTTTCACTTTGCACACGCAAGGTTGGCTGTGGAGTGGCGGCTTCGCGCTGCTCGTCGCGCTGATCGCTGCTTGCGGCACGGTCATGCTGCGATCCGGTATGGATGCAGTCTTCGAGCAAGTGCAATTTGCCGGAGCGAAACCGGCCTGGCTGCTGATCGGCCGCTGGGTTTTCCTCTCCACCGTGCCGTCGGGCCTGCTCGTCGCCGTCACCGCGCATATTTCAACCGAGCTGACATCGGCGCCCCTTCTGTGGGTGATGCCGCTGTCGCTTTATCTTCTCACCTGGGTTCTTGTCTTCCAGCGCAGGCCGGCGCTTTCGCACGGGCTTGTCTTAAGCCTGCAGCCCAGTCGCCGGGATCGTCGCATTGCTCTACCTCGGCCACCGCGTGCCAATGGTGCCAAGCCTGATCGGGCACCTGCTTGCATTCTTCATCATTGCCATGGGCTGTCATGGCGAGCTCGCGCGCACGCGCCCGTGCCTGCATATCTGTCGTCGTTCTACGTCTCGCTGTCGTTCGGTGGCATGCTCGGCGGCCTCTTTGCCGGTCTGCTGGCGCCGTACATTTTCTCCTGGATCGCGGAGTACCCAATTCTCGCTGCACTGGCGGTGCTCTGCCGCCCCTGGACGCCACGGCAACGAAACGACATCTGGTTCTGGGTTGCAGCGCTCGGCGCCGGCGCTTTGGTCGTATTCGCGTTTTTGCCGGTCAACGGCACAGGGGCAACGGTGCGCCAGCTCGACATGGCGGTGCTTTCCCTCGCCGCGCTGTCAGTCTTGTTCATGCGCGGCGCGCGCAAGTCGGCGGTGATCGTCGTGCTGGCGCTGATCGTCGCGCATACACAGCACACCGACCAGACATCGATCCGGAGTTTTTTCGGCGTCAATGTTGTCTTCGACACCTATGACAAGCGCTTCCGCATCCTGCAGCACGGCTCGACCATTCACGGAGCCGAGGAACTCGTCGACGGCAAGCCGGTGCCCGGGCGGCCGAAACCGCTGACCTACTACCATGATGGCGGACCGATCACGAAAGCGATCGAGGCGGTGCGGGCCCGCAAGGCCGGACCGCTGCGCGTCGCCGTTATCGGTCTCGGAGCCGGCGCACTCGCCTGCCGCATCGTGCCGAACGAAACCTGGCAGTTCTTCGAGATCGATCCGACCGTGATCGACATCGCACGCGATCCGAAATATTTCACTTTCGTGAGCACATGTGCGCCCGGCCTGCCGGTCGTGCTGGGCGATGCGCGGCTGACGATGGCCGCCGAACCGGCGGGCTTCTACGACGTGATCGTCGTCGACGCCTATTCATCCGACGCGGTCCCGGTCCATCTCGCCACCCGGGAAGCCATGGCGATCTACAAGTCGCGGCTTGCACCGCATGGCGTCGTCGTCATGCACATTTCAAACCGCCATCTCGAGCTGGAAAGCGTCGCGACCGGCATTGCGGCCGCGAACGGGATGCAAACCTGGCTCTGGAACGATCCCAAGTTCGGCACGAACATCGCCGAGCTCACCTCTCCGTCGCACGTCGCCGTGGCCGCGGAGCGCGCGGAAGACGTCGGGACGATTGCTGCGTCGGAGCGCTGGACATTGACCGCGCCCGACCCCGACCAGCGCGTCTGGACGGACGACTACCCGAACATCGCGGGCGCGTTCTGGCGCAAGCTCAGGCAAGGGCGGGCCTACCGCCAGGCTCACTAATCGTTTCGCCGGGCAAACCGCCCGCCGGACCGATCGATCAGTTCGTGACCAGATTGATCTCCTTCACAAGGCGCGCATATTTTTCCGAGTCGGATTTCGCCAACTTGCCGAGTTCCTCGCTTCCACCCCCGACCGGCTCGATGGCGCCTTTGTCAAATGTCCCGATCAATTTCGGATCTTTAAGCGCCTTGTTCATCTCCTCGTTCAGGCGCGCGATGATCGCCGGCGGTGTGCCCGCCGGAACGAAGGCGCCATACCACGCTTCAAGCACGACGCCCTTGTATCCAGATTCATCGATGGTCGGAACGTCCGGCAGCAGACGGCTTCGCTTGGCTGCCGAAGATGCGAGCATCTTGATCGTACCCGCCTGCGCGTGCGACATCATGGATGTCGGTCCGAGGATCGCGACCTTGACGTGGGCTGCGATGAGATCGTTGATCGCCTGGCCCGCGCCGCGATAGGGCACGTGATCGAACTTGACGCCCGTCTCCTTCTTGAGCCATTCACACAGCACGTGCTGATTTGAGCCAACGCCTGAGGTGGCAATGCCGACGCCCGGATTGGCTTTCGCGTATTCGACCAGCTCCTTGAGCGTGCTCACACCGATTGAACTGTGCGCGGCGAGAATCTGGCCGTGCCGCCCGAGATAGCAGACCGGGATCAATTCTTTCGTGTAGTCGTGGCTGAGCTTCATGATATGCGGCGCGCTTGCCGCGTTGTCGTTGGTGATCAGAACCGTGTAGCCGTCGGGCGCGCTCTTCATGGCAGCGTCCATGCCGATGGTGCCACCGGCACCGGTGCGGTTTTCCACCAGCACCTGCTGCCCGATCGTCAGCGACATGCGCTCTCCAACGGACCGTGCAATGAAATCGATTGCGCCGCCGGGAGCCAGCGGAACGATGAAGCGTATGGGTCTTGTTGGCCAGTCCGAGCCTTGCGCCCATAACGGCCGTGGACCGGCAAGACCGGCGGCAACGGCGCCAGCGGCACCAAGCAGCAATCCGCGGCGACTCAACTTCGACATGAGCGTCCCTCCACCTGATACCAATTGCGAAAACCTAACATGCCATTTCACAGGCCGTCGAACGCTGTCAAAAGCGGCGGCGAATCATCGCATTAGCCGGCGGGGGAACTTATTCGCGCGGCAAAGATTGGATTGCAGATCGGAGGCGTGCCATGACCAAAGAGGAAACTGGTGCAGCTGACATGCGTCAACCCGCCGACGACATTGCCTGGCGGCATTTTTGGCTGGCGAATGTGGTGGTGGAAACCGATGGGCGGCCGCTTGTGCGGGTTGCCCGTCCCGAGTTGCGGCCCCGAAAAGAGTCCCTGAGCCGACGCCTGCAGAGACTCCACCATATGCGGGCGATACTGGGCGCACCGCGGCACTAGGATCGTTTAGTTATCTTGTTTTTTTGTACCCGCGCCAATGGCGCGGGTACGCAAATTTGGATCAAAACAATTTGCTGCAGTCCTCGCAGCAGATCTGACGTCGATCAGCCCGGGCAGACGGACAGGCCGGTGCAGGCGCCGAGCGTATAATTGGCCGCGACGGTGTTATCACCCGCGGACTCGAGTGCCTCGTCGGAAACGTTGAAGTTCAGGATGCTGTCGTCGATCTGTTCGAGCTCGATCTTGGTCATGGCCTAATCCTTTTTTACGGCTCCCCTGTGGAGCTATTTCACAAGCTAGGATTAAACCGTCAATTTGCATGTGACGGAAGTCACACAACTTGCGTTTTTCCGGTGCGGCCGAATGGAGATGTTCTGTTTTCGCCGGAAACAGGCGTCGGCAAGCGGCGCCGTTAACCGTGTTTGCGGTTATTTCCACGCGATCATTCTGCCCTCGCGAGCGCAGCGCCGGCGCGCGGAAGAATGACCCGAAACTCGGTGAACTCGCCTGGCCTGGTGTCGACCTCGATCGATCCGCCGTGCTGCTTCACGACAATGTCGTGACTGAGGGAAAGCCCGAGCCCTGTCCCCTCACCCGCAGGCTTGGTCGTGAAAAACGGATTGAACATCTTTTCCTTCACATCGGGCGGAATGCCGGTGCCGTTGTCGCGAATGCGGATCTCGACGCTGTCGCCCAGGCTCCTGGTGGCGGCCGTCAGCGTCGGCTCGTAGCCATTTTCGCCTGCCTCGGCCTTGCGCTTGGTCGCAGCGTAGAAACCGTTGACGATCAGGTTGAGTAGCACCCGCGTGATCTCCTGCGGAAACAGATCGGCCTCGCCCGCGCCGGCATCAAATGACCTCTCGAGCGTGATGTTGAAACCCTGCTTCTCGGCCCGCGCGCCGTGATAGGCGAGATTGAGGCTCTCCTCGACCAGCGCATTGATATCGACGATCCGGTGCTCGCCCGAGCCTTCGCGCGAGTGCAACAGCATGTTCTTGACGATGCCATCGGCACGCTTGCCGTGCTGCACGA
>JBEVFG010000161.1:0-10435 GCA_040512415.1 Pseudolabrys sp.
ACGCTGGTGCACGATCTTCAGCGCAAGCTGACCGGCTGGACCGGCAAGCGTTGGATCGTGGTCGTATCCAAAGAGCAGGGCGCCCCCACCATGCGCGCTCAGGCTGATGCGCAGCAGGCGGAAATCGAGCGGGACGTGCAGAACGATCCGCTGGTGCAGGCGGTGCTCAGCCGGTTCCCAGGCGCCAAGATCGTGGGCGTGACACAAAATGGCCCGGATCAGGCAGAGCAAACTGCGGATGCCGGTTCCAATGACGAGCGTGAGGACTAGCCGATGACGGATTTCCTCGGCCTGATGAAACAGGCCGCCCAGTTGCAGTCGAAGATGCAGGCGATGCAGGCGGAGCTCGACCAGATCGAGGTCGAGGGGACCGCGGGCGGTGGCGTTGTCACGGTTACGCTTTCGGCCAAGGGCGACCTCAAAGGCGTGAAGATCGACGATTCGCTGCTGAAGCCGTCGGAAAAGGAAATTGTCGAGGATCTGCTCGTCGCGGCGCATGCCGATGCGCGGCGTAAGGCGGAAGGCGTGCTCCAGGAAAAAATGAAAGAAGTCACCGGCGGGCTGCCGCTGCCGCCGGGACTGGGTTTGACCTGATATTCTTATTCAATGCCCACTGCCGTTGCCGGACCTGAAATCGAGCGCCTGATCCAGCTGCTGGCGCGGCTGCCCGGTCTGGGGCCGCGCTCCGCGCGGCGCGCGGCGCTGCACCTCATCAAGAAGCGTGAATTGCTGATGGCACCGCTCGCTGCCGCGCTCGAAACTGCGATGGAAAAGATCGAGGTCTGCAAGGTCTGCGGCAATATCGACACGCAAAACCCGTGCACGGTTTGCACCGACAGCAAGCGCGACGCTTCAATCATCGTTGTGGTTGCCGACGTTGCGGACTTGTGGGCGCTCGAGCGCGCGCACGCGGTGAATGGCCGCTATCATGTGCTTGGCGGCACGCTGTCTCCGCTCGACGGCGTTGGGCCGCAGGATCTCTCAATCGACGCACTGATTTCGCGCGCGCACGAAACCCCGGTGAAAGAGGTGATCCTGGCACTCAACGCCACGGTCGATGGCCAGACCACAGCACACTACATCACCGAACTACTGGTTGACGCGAAGGTGAAAGTGACGCGGCTTGCGCATGGCGTGCCGGTCGGCGGCGAGCTCGACTATCTTGATGAAGGCACGCTCGCCGCCGCGATCAAGCAGCGGACGTTATTCTAGGCCGCTTCCATACGTCTCGACGGCGCCATAGGGCGTCGGCGTCAGATAGACGGGCCGCGCCACGCCGTCGGGCCCGATGGCGATGTGCGAGCAGTCACCCGATTTGTTCAGCTTCGTTTTGTTGTCGTAGGTGTTGTGCGAGAAGTAGTAGTAGCAAATGCCGTCATCGTAACGGACGTTTGTCCAACTGCCGTTGGACTCGCGGTAGATATACGGCTTGTGCCAGTCCGCTGCGGCGGGCAATGACGAAGCAATCACGCCGGCCAGCGCGCAGCCCAGCATCGAAAGTTTCAAGTTCAGACGCATGGCAGCCTCCTTCAAGTAACTGGGGCCAAACGTCTGCCGCGGATCATCGTTCCGCGCGCGCAGAGTTTCATGATTGTGGCAGCGGTATGCGAACGCGTCTTCTTTATGACCGCTTCGCGGACAGCGTTGCGAAATGTCCGCCACGCTGCAGCCAGACCAGCAAGATGAAACTCGGAATGCTGGCGGCAACGCAGATGACGAAGTACCACATCCAGCCGGTTGCCGCCGCGAGGTAGCCGGAACCGAGCGCAAGCACCGTGCGCGCCAACGCGAACAGCGCAGTCAACAGGGCATATTGCGTGGCTGTGTGCAGCGGGTTGCCGCAGAGCGCGGAAAGATACGCGACAAAAATCACTGTTCCGATGCCGCTGGTGAAATTCTCGGCGGTGATGGCGAAGGTCAGCCACGCCACGTCCCGACCGACAACCGCTTGCCACGCGAAGGCAAAAATCGCCACTGCCTGCAAGACGCCGCCAATCCACAGACTGGTCGCCATCGGCAAGGCGCGCGCGATGAAGCCGCCGGCAAATCCGCCCGCAATCGCCGCGGCAAAACCGACGCCCTTGATGATGGTGGCAAGTTCGACGCGCGTGAAACCGGTCTCGAGCACGAACGGCGTCGTCAGCGCGCTCGCGAGCGTATCGGCAAACTTGAAAAGCATCACGAAAACCAGCACCACGATGGCCATGTCGCGCGACAGGAATTCGGAAAAGCTGGCGATCGCCGTATCGGTCACGCGTTTCCACGAGCCCTCGCGTGCGCGTGCCGAATGCTCGGCGGCGGCAGCCACCGATTTTTCCGGTTCCCTGGCCAACAGCGTTGCGATGATGCCCACCAGGACGAACGCCGACATCGCGACAAAAGTCGCGCGGTAGGCGGCCTGTTTGTCGAGTCCGAATCCCATGAGGCCGCTCACCAGGAACAGGGCGCCGGCGCTCGAAACCAGCACCGCGATACGGTAGGCGGCGACGTACGACGCCATGCCGGCAGCCTGTTCGTTCTCCGGCAGGCTTTCGACACGGAACGCGTCGATGACAATGTCCTGCGTTGCAGAAGCGGTCGTGACCAGCAATGCCGCGCCGGCGACCGTCCATGGCGAGGATGCCGGGTCGCTGATCGCAAGCAAGATGATCGCGCCGACGAGCAGAATTTGGGTCAGCATGAGCCAGCCACGCCGGCGCCCGAGCAGGCGCGAGAGCAGGGGCACGTCGAGCGCGTCGACCGCGGGCGCCCACAGCGGCTTCGCCCAATAGGGCGTTCCAACGGCCGCGAACAGGCCGATCGTGCGGATATCGACACCGGTTTCCGTCATCCAGGCCTGCAGCGTCTGCCCGGCCAGTGAAAACGGCAGCCCCGCCGAAAAGCCGAGCAGCAGCACGATCAGCACGCGCGGCTTGAAGTAGACAGCCACGCCGTCGAACCATGACGACTGCGTGCGCGTCCCGGGTGGAACTGTCATTGTGCTATTCGCCGGCTTCCAGCTTGTGCCGGATCGGCGCCTGAATGACCTCGGCGCTCGGCGGCGGCTCATCGTCGAACTCGACGCTTTGAATCCTGTCGCCGCGGTTGATGATTTTGTCCGCGGAAATGACGATCTGCTTAATGTCGGCGTTGGCCTGGCCGAAATGCTTGTCGAGATTTTCAACGCGGTCGCGCAGCCGCTGCACATCGCTGATCAGGTGTCCGACCTCGGCAAGAATCTTGTCGGCAGCCTCGCGCATCTTGGCGTCCTTGCGGATCTGCTGGATCACCTGGATGGCCAGCATCAGGAGTGACGGCGAAACGATGATCACCTTGGCGCGATAGGCCTTCTGAAAAATGTCGTCGAAGCCGTCGTAAAGCTCGGCGTAAATCGATTCCGACGGGACGAACATCAGCGCCATGTCCTGGGTTTCGCCCGGGATCAGGTATTTGTCCGAGATGTCGCCAACGTGCTTGGCAATGTCCCCGCGCACACGGGCGATTGCGAGCTTGCGCTCCTCGTCGCTTTTTGCCTCGCGAAAGGCCGTCACCGCCTCGAGCGGAAACTTGGCGTCGATGACGAGGGAGGGACCGTCGGGAAGGTGCACGACGCAATCGGGGCGCGCTTTGTTGGAGAGCGTCGCCTGGAATTCATAACAATCCCGCGGCAGGCCGTCCTGAATGATCATTTCCATCCGCACCTGGCCAAAGGCACCGCGCGTTTGCTTGTTGCTGAGCACATTCTGCAGGTTCGTGACCTGCGAGGCCAGGTCGGTAATGTTCCTTTGCGCACTATCGATCACGGCGAGCCGCGCGTTCAGTTGCTGGAGATGCTCGGCCGTATGCTGGGTCGAGTTTTGCATCGACTCGCCAAGTCGGGCCGTCACTGCATCGAGTCGCTCGTGCACCGTCTGCTGGAGTTGCGATTGTGCCTTGGCGAGCAATTCGCCCATGACCTGGACGCGCGCATTGAGATCAGCCATCCGCTGCTCGGCGGCAGGATCTTGGGGCGGCTTGCGCGGCCACAGCAAAATCACAATGACAACGAGGACCCCGATTGCGACAATCGCGCCGATCACCAGCGGAAGAGCCGGCGCATTCGCCAATAGCGCGTTAGCCAAAGAGTTCAAATCGTCCATTCGGCGCTTCTACAGTGATTCGGTGTCGCGGGCGAACGAACGGCGAACGGTAAAGCGGTTGCGCCGATGGCTCAAGGGGAAGTGTGCATTGACCGCACCAGCCCTTGCCCTTACATCGCGGCCATGGCGGTTCGCGACATTCTCATCATCCCCGACAAGCGCCTTCGGCTCAAATCCGAGCCGGTGAAGGCCGTCGACAAGACATTGCGTGCGTTGATCGACGATATGTTCGAGACGATGTATGCGGCGCCCGGCATTGGGCTTGCCGCGATTCAGATCGGCGCGGCGCGACGCGTCGTCACCATGGACCTCGCGAAAAAAGACGAGCCGAAGCAACCGCAGGTCTTCATCAATCCGGAGGTGACCTGGGTTTCGGACGAAAAGGCAACTTATGAAGAAGGATGTCTGTCAATTCCTGAATATTACGAGGAAGTCGAGCGCCCGAAGTCGGTCCGGGTGAAATACCTCGATCTCGACCTCAAGCCGCAGGAGATCGAGGCGGACGGGCTGCTCGCCACCTGCCTGCAGCACGAAATCGACCACACCAATGGCGTGCTGTTCATCGATCATATTTCCAAGCTCAAGCGCAACATGGTGATGAAGAAATTCAAGAAAGCGGCAAAGAAAACCGAAGGCGCAAAGCCGCTTTCCGAGGACGAAGAGCCTTCGCATCACATCGGCTGACAGCGGGCGCGCCCGCGCGCAGGATGGTGCTTCAATGCGCCTGATTTTCATGGGCACGCCTGATTTTGCGGTGCCGACGCTGGTCGAACTTGCCGCGCGCGGGCACGAGATTGCGGCGGTCTACACACGCGCGCCCAAGCCGGCCGGTCGCGGCATGGATGTGCAGCGTGCGCCGGTGGAGCAGGAGGCGCGGCAGCTTGCCCTCACCGTTCATACGCCGAAAACGCTAAAGGATGAGGAAGCCCAGGCTGCGTTTCGCGCAGACGATGCTGACGCCGCCGTGGTGGTCGCCTATGGCCTGATCCTGCCAAAATCCGTACTCGAAGCACCGCGGCTCGGTTGCTTCAATATCCATGCGTCGTTGTTGCCGCGCTGGCGCGGGGCTGCACCCATCAATCGCGCCGTCATGGCGGGCGATGCCGAATCCGGCGTCACCATCATGAAGATGAACGAGGGACTCGACACCGGTGCCATGGCTATGGCTGAGCGAGTGCCGATCGGCGTCGACATGACAGCGGGCGACTTGCACGATGCCCTGTCGCGCCTGGGGGCCGACCTGATGCTGCGTACGCTGGCCGCCGCCGAGCGTGGCTCGCTCACGCTTACGCCGCAGTCGGACAATGGCGTCAGCTACGCCGAGAAGATTTCGAAGAACGAGACACGCATCGACTGGTCGAAGCCATGGAAGCAGGTGCACGATCACATCCGCGGGCTTTCACCATTTCCCGGCGCGTGGTTCGAGATCGATGGCGCGCGTATCAAGGCGTTGCGTTCGACCAAAGGCGACGGCTCCGGTGTGGCCGGCACGGTGCTCGATGACAAGCTCACAATCGCATGCGGTGCGGGAGCGGTGCGTCTCACGCAAGTGCAGCGCGCCGGCAAGCAGCCGATGTCGGCGGACGAGTTCCTGCGCGGCACGCCGGTGAAATCCGGCGTGCGGGTGACGTGACATGCCGCGCTACAAGCTGACAGTTGAATATGATGGGCGGCCATTTTCCGGCTGGCAGATCCAGGCCGACCAGCTCACCGTGCAAGGCCTGCTCACCGCCGCGGTCGAAGCGCTCTCCGGCGATAAAACGCTGGTACAAGGCGCCGGCCGTACCGATGCCGGCGTCCATGCGCGGGCTCAGGTCGCCCACGCCGATCTCACGAAGGAGTGGGATACCGACACCATACGCGACGCGCTCAATGCGCATCTGCGGCCGCACCCGATTGCGATTCTCGCCGCCGAACGTGCCGCGGATGATTTCAACGCGCGCACCTCGGCCATCAGGCGGCACTATCTCTACCGCATCATCAATCGCCGCGCTGATCTCACGCTCGAAGCCGGCCGCGCCTGGCGCGTGCCGCGCCCGCTCGACGCGGCGGCGATGCACAAGGCGGCGCAGCGCCTGATCGGAAAGCACGATTTTACGACGTTCCGCTCGACCGAATGCCAGGCCAAGTCGCCGGTGAAAACGCTCGATATTCTCAAGGTCGAGCGCAGCGGGGAGGACGTCTATGTGACCTCGGTCGCGCGGTCGTTCCTGCACAATCAGGTGCGCTCGATGGTTGGCTCGCTCGTCCCGGTCGGCGAGGGCAAATGGAGCCCCGACGACCTCGCGAAGGCGCTCGAGGCGCGCGATCGCGCGGCCTGCGGCCCTGTCGCGCCGCCGGACGGCCTGTACCTAATAAAAGTGGAATATTGAGCCCTCGTTTTGCGGGGCCGACGCCCGTCAGGCGAAATACCTGTCGATGATCTTCCGATAGATCCCGGTGAGCTTCTGCAGGTCCGCAACCGGCACGCGCTCGTTGATCTGATGCATCGTCTGGCCGACCAGGCCGAACTCGACCACGGGACAATGGTGCGTGATGAATCGCGCGTCCGACGTGCCGCCGGTTGTCGACAGCCCAGGCTTGCGCCCGGTGGTCTCGGCGACGGCGGCAGCGACCAGATCGGTGAATGGCCCCGGCTTGGTCACGAACACGTCGGCGTTCGACGGTTCCCATTGGAATGTGAATTTGATCTTTCCGCCGGCTGCCTTCGCCGCGCGCTGTTCGATCAGCTTTTTCAAAGAATCGAGCGTGTGGTTATCGTTGAAACGGATATTGAAGCGCGCGCGTGCCTCGCCGGGAATGAGATTGACTGTCTTGTTGCCGACGTCGACCGAAGTGAACTCGAGATGTGACGGCGCGAATTGCGCGCTGCCCTGGTCGAGGGGCTCGGCCTGTAACGCGGAAACCAGCGTCACAAGGCCGCGGATTGGATTGTTGGCGCGCTGCGGATAGGCCACGTGCCCCTGTGTGCCGCTTACGATGAGATGGCCGTTGAGCGACCCGCGCCGGCCGATCTTGATGGTGTCGCCGAGTTCATCCTGGTTGCTCGGCTCAGCCAGGATACAGTGGTCGAACTTTTCTCCGCGCTCGGCCGCCCACTTCAGCAGCTTGGGTGTGCCGTTGACCGCGATGCCTTCCTCGTCGCCGGTGATCAGGAATGAGATCGAGCCCTTCGGTTTTCCGCCGCGCTGGCCGAGATGATCGAGCACCGCTGCGACAGCGCAGGCAATGCCGCCCTTCATGTCGACGGCGCCGCGGCCGTACAGCTCGCCATTCGCGACCTCGCCGGAAAATGGCGGATGCTTCCACGCCTTCTCGTCGCCCGCTGGCACCACGTCGGTGTGCCCTGCGATCACCAGATTCGGCGCAGCGGTTCCGATGCGAGCGTAGAGATTTTCCACGTCGTCTGTACCGGGCTCGCGGAACGTCATCCGGTGCACGGTGAAGCCGGCTTTTTTCAATACGCTTTCGAGAAACGTAAGCGCGCCGCCTTCGGCCGGCGTCACCGAGGGGCAGCGCAGCAGATCGCGGGCGATTGCAAGGGGATCGGCGGGCACGGTCGGCCTTCAGTCTCTCAGCAGCTCGTTGATGCTGGTCTTCGAACGCGTACGCTCGTCCACGCGCTTGACGATCACGGCACAATAGAGGCCCGGGCCGCCGCTCTTTCCCGGCAGTGTCCCGGGCACAACCACGGAATAGGGCGGCACTTCGCCCTGCGTGATCTGTCCCGTCTCACGGTCGACGATGCGGGTCGAGGCGCCGAGGTAGGCGCCCATCGACAGGACCGCGCCGGTGCGCACGATGACGCCCTCCGCCACTTCGGAACGCGCGCCGACGAAGCAATTGTCTTCGATGATGACCGGTCCGGCCTGCAGCGGCTCCAGCACGCCGCCAATGCCGGCGCCGCCGGAGATGTGACAGTTCTTGCCGATCTGCGCGCAGCTTCCCACCGTCGCCCAGGTGTCGATCATCGTGCCGGAATCGACATAGGCGCCGAGGTTGACGAAGGACGGCATCAGCACGACGCCGGGCGCGATGAAGGCCGAGCGGCGAACCACACAGCCGGGAACGGCGCGGAAGCCCGCCTTGCGGAAGCGCGCTGCACTCCAGCCCTTGAATTTGGAATCGACCTTGTCCCACCACGCGGCTTTGCCGGGCCCGCCCGGAATCACGCTCATGTCGTTGAGACGGAAGGACAGCAGCACCGCTTTCTTCAGCCATTGGTTGACCTGCCAATGGCCGTCGGCCTTTCGCTCGGCCACGCGCGCCCTGCCGGAGTCGAGCAGCTCGAGCGCGGCGTTCACCGCCTTGCGCACGGCGCCCTTGGTCTTCGGGCCGATTTTGTCGCGTGCTTCGAAAGCGTCGTCGATAGTGCTGGCAAGCTTGTCGTTGGACATGGATGCTCCGGCTCGTTCGGCGGTTTGTCGGGGGCGCGGCAGGGGATGTCAAGCCGCGCGCAGCGGGCTATGGTCTCGCCGGGAGAAAAAGCAATGAAACGGCAATTGGTACGTTTCGGTTTGGGGCTTGTCGCGTCGGCCTTCGGGTCGGCGCCCGCTTTCGCGCATCACGTGATGGGCGGCCGCATGCCGGCGACCTTCGGTGAGGGCTTCCTGTCGGGATTGGGTCATCCCGTAATCGGCCTCGACCATCTGGCAGCGGTCGTTGCGGTCGGGTGCCTCGCGGCCGCGCATCGCTCGGCATCGGCGTTGGTAGTTGCATTCGTGCTGGCGATGATGGGCGGAGTTGCTCTCCACCTGCATGGCACGATGGTGCCGGGCGCAGAGATTCTCGTCGCATTGACGGTTCTTGCACTTGGCTTGCTGATGGTCCTTCGCCGGGACATGTCGGCGGGAGCCGCGGTGGTGCTGTTCGCGATGGTCGGCGTGATCCATGGTTATGCCCTGGGTGAATCGATTTTCGGGGCCGAGCGGACACCACTTTATGCCTATCTCATCGGGCTCGCCGTCATCCAAATCGCGATTGCGCTCGCAGCGGCGCATCTGACCCGCTCACTGATGCTTGGATCGTCCAATTTGTCGGCGGTGCGACTGGTCGGCGCGGGCATTGCCGGCATCGGGCTTGCAATCCTGATGCAGCAGGTCATCCCGGGCGCGTGATCAGCGCCGCACGATCTCTTCGAGAAATCCGCTGAGGTCGTCGGTCAAATGATCGACGTAGGGCGCATCGCGCCCCTCCAGCTCCCAAGCCTCGCGAAAAAAACGTCACGCTGCCCTTCCGGCACAACCAGGACTGTCGTCATGCCGAGCGCGTGCGGCGTCTCCAGATTGCGCGCCAGATCCTCGAACATCGCAGCCTTGGCGGGATCGACGCCATGCCGTGCGAGGAATCGCTCGTAAACCTGCGGCAGCGGCTTGGGATCGAGATCGGCCGCGGCAATGTCGAAGACGTCTTCGAAATGGTGATGAATGTCGAGCTTCTGCATCACCGCGTCGGCGTGCTTGCGCGTTCCGTTGGTGAGGATGAGCTTGCGCCCCGGCAATTGTTCCAGCGCCGCGCCGAGGACCGGATTGGGCTCGAGCGGCGAATGGTCGATCTGGTGCACGAATTCGAGATAGTCGTCGGGCTTCATGCCATGTTCGGCCATCATTCCGCGCATGGTGGTGCCGTAGCGGCGGTAATAGTCCTTCTGCATCCGAAATGCTTCGTCCTTCGAGACCTTCAGCAAGTCGGAGACATAGGCGCGGATGCGCTCATCGACCTGCTGCCAGAGATTGAGGTGGTGCGGGTACAGCGTGTTGTCGAGATCGAACACCCAGGTCTCGACGTTGCCGAAACCACGCGGCGGAAGGCGGGACGTAGACGGCACGACGTTACTGGTCCTTGAAACGCACGATCGTTGCTGGCTGGTTGCCAAGATCGATGACCGCAAAGCCGGCCGAATTCAAGCCCCGCGCCGCGCAGTCCTTGTGATCGGCCAGCTCGAAGCGGCCATCGCGCGTGCAAAGTGCGAGCGTTCCGCCCCAGGAAAGAGCCGTGTCCCCTCGTTTGACGGCGCGGCCGCTGCCATCGACCGCTTCCGCATAACTGTAGACGCGGCGCGGATCGCCGCGCAGATCCGGGCGCACGCACTGGCCCGATTCCACACGATACCAGCCGCGGGTGACGATGGAGCCCATCTCGGCAAAACCGAGCGACGCCATCACCGGATATTTGGTGTCGTTGCACCATGAAAAGCCGACGCCTTCCGGATTGCGCGTGGCTTCGATCAGAGCATCGAAAACCGCGGACGTTGTGACGGCATCGGCTGCAAGCTTGCGCTCGTTCAGGAACTTTGCGATCGCGGCCTGTGTCTTGGC
>JBEVFG010000162.1:0-6161 GCA_040512415.1 Pseudolabrys sp.
GACGTGCTCGGCGGCTTCGCAATAACTTTGCGTTCGGCTCAACGAGACCTTACGGTCGAGGGCATAGAGCGCGTGTCGTCCTGATCGTTCCTATCGTTCTGGTTTTCTCATGAGCCGCGATTTTCAGCTGCCCGGCCGCTCGCCTGTGATCGCCTGCGAAGGCATGGCAGCGACCTCACACCCGTTCGCGACGCTTGCTGCAATTGATACGCTGCGTGTAGGCGGCACAGCGGCGGACGCAGCGGTGGCCGCGGTCGCGGTGTTGTGTGTGGTCGAGCCGCACATGACCGGGATCGGCGGCGATTGTTACTGCCTGATCTCGCAGCCCGGCAAACCGGTGTGGGGATACAACGGTTCGGGTCGAGCCGGCGCAAAGGCGTCCGACCAGGCGTTGCGCGACAAAGGAATGCGCGAGATCGGCAACTCGATTCATGCCGTGACCGTCCCAGGTGCTGTCGATGCCTGGGAAACAATCCTGAAAAAGCACGGCCGCTTTGGCCTCGACCGAGCGCTGGCGCAGGCGATCAAATATGCCGAAGGCGGATTTCCGGTGGCGCCGCGTGTCGCGTCTGACTGGAAGAGGTATGTCGGCAAGCTCAAGGCCGATCCCGGCGCGTCCAAGCATTACCTGTTTAACGGTGCCGCGCCCAACGAAGGCGATGTGCTTCGTTTCCCGGCACTCGCCGCGACGCTCAACGCCATTGCGGCCAAGGGTGCCCGCGCATTCTATGAAGGTGATATTGCCGCGGACATGGTGAAAACACTCGCGGCGCGTGGCTCTTTTATTACGGCAGACGATTTCTCGCGGCATCGTGGCGATGCGGTCGAACCGATTTCAACCAACTATCGCGGGCTCGACGTGCTGGAAATTCCGCCGAACGGGCAGGGGCTCACCGCGCTTGTGATGCTCAATATTCTGGAAAACTTCGACGTGGCCTCGCTTGATCCCTTCGGTGCCGATCGGGTTCATCTTGTGCTCGAAGCGGCCCGGCTCGGCTACGCAATTCGGGACACTCACATCGCTGACGATGCGCACATGCGCACGCCTGTGGCCAGGCTGCTCGACAAAAGCTTCAGCAAAAGACTTGCGTCGTTGATCGACATGAAAAAACGGTCGAAACTGCCGAGCGCACCGGCGCCCGGTAACGATACCGTCTACCTGACGGTCGTCGACCGCGACCGCAGGGCGGTCTCGTTCATCAACTCACTCTACTCGCACTTCGGTGTCGGCGTCTGCACGGAGCAGACCGGCATCATGCTGACCAATCGCGGGGCCTGCTTCACGCTAGAACCGGATCATCCCAATACGTTTGGTCCAGACAAACGTCCGATGCATACGATTATCCCGGCCCTTACCATGCGTGACGGCCGCTGTGACATGAGCTTTGGCGTGATGGGCGCGCACTATCAGCCCATGGGCCATGTGCAGATTATCCTCAACATGCTCGACTACGGGATGGATGTGCAGCAGGCTATCGACGCACCACGGTTCTTTTTCGAGGGCGAATATGCCGATGTCGAACGCGGCACGCCGGCGGCAACGATCGAAGGACTGAAGGCGCGCGGCCATGACGTCGTCATGGCAACGTCGCCGTGGGGCGGTGCGCAGACGATCAAGATCGACTGGGATCGCGGTGTATTGATTGCCGGCTCGGAGCCGCGCAAGGACGGCTGCGCGCTCGGTTATTAAGCCGTCAAAGCAGCCGTTGCTCGATACGCAGCCAAGGCATCGCTCGGATTGGCGATGCCGGCGTTCACGCGTCTGTGGATGCTGATCTTTTGTGGCGATCAGCTGGGCGACAAATGGTGCGTAGTGATGGCCGGCCGTGTTTCCGGAACGGCCTTGCAATGGGTCAAGCGCGACGAGCGCACGGCTTTCCGATCCCGTGGGTTCGCTATCATTCTCCGGCGCACTCATCGCAGGATGAGGTCGCCGAAATTGTGACCCGTTAACTTCACCAATATGCATCTTGCCGTCTCAATTCAGGACACCTGAACGCGTCCACATTCGAAACTGCAAACACCATGCCGCGCGCGATTAATCGCGACGGCGTCTTCGGCTTCCACCATTTCACAAGGTTCGACGAATTGCGGTCGGTACAGACGCGCAGCCGTCGCATCAAGAAACGCCTTCAGACGGTCCCACGTTCCAAAACGGCACGGTAACAGGCCACCGCCTTAGTCCTTACCGCCGAGCTTGTCCAAGCGCTTCTGCATTTCATCGAGCTGACGTTTGAGATCGTCCATCTCGCTGCCCGACCCGCTGCTCGAACTTTGCGTCTTGTCAGCAGGCTTCGCCTGGCCGCGCGCAAACGGCGCGAACATGGCGAATGTCTTCTCAAACATTTCCATGTTGCGGCGTACCTGATCCTCGAGGGGCCCGAAGGCGCCGACGCCAAAGGCCTGGGCCATCTGCTCGCGAAACTTTCCCTGCTCCTTCGACAGCGATTCAATAGAAGCTTCGAGGAAACGGGGAACGAGCATTTGCATGCTGTCGCCGTAAAAGCGGATCAGCTGCCGGAGAAATGTGATCGGAAGCAGGCTTTGTCCTTCTTTGTTTTCCTGCTCGAAGATGATTTGCGCGAGGACCGAACGCGTGATGTCTTCGCCGGTCTTGGCGTCGTAGACAATGAAGTCCTCGCCATTTTTGACCATGGTGGCGAGGTCTTCGAGCGTCACGTAAGTGCTTGTTCCGGTATTGTAGAGCCGCCGGTTGGCATATTTTTTTATCGTGACCGGCTCTTTTTTGTCCTCTGACATGTCGTTCACACGTTTCCCCTGCCCAGGCTTTGAGCATAGCCAATTTCCGCTTCGCTGGGCCACCGTTTTGTGGCACCGCGGCAGCGCCGGAAACGACGTCGGCATCTCTTGCGGAAAGCTCGAAAAAGCACCAATTGTCGGCCATATCTGGATGGCGGGTCGAGTTGACAGACGGGCTTGGCCTACCGAGGATGCGGCAGTGCCAAAAAACCGGTGAATGCCCCAGAGTCTGACTTAACAGGAGCTTCTGATGAAAGACGATATCGTCATCGTGAGCGCGGCCCGTACTCCAGTCGGCGCTTTCAACGGGGCATTTGCAAACCTTCCGGCGCATGAACTGGGAAAAGTCGCCATCAAGGCTGCGATGGATCGAGCGGGAGTCGAAGGCGGCCGTGTCAGCGAAGTGATCCTGGGGCAAATTCTTACCGCCGGGCAGGGACAGAATCCGGCACGGCAGGCGTCGATCGCTGCGGCAATTCCGGTCGAAACCCCTGCCTGGGGCGTAAACCAGCTATGCGGTTCCGGTCTGCGCGCGGTCGCGCTTGGCTACCAGGCCATTCTCAACGGCGACTCTGAAATTGTCGTCGCCGGCGGCCAGGAGTCGATGAGTATGGCGCCACATTGCCAGCATTTGCGTAGCGGTGTGAAAATGGGGTCGTTCGAGATGATCGACACCATGATCAAGGATGGACTGTGGGACGCCTTCAACGGCTACCACATGGGGGCCACGGCGGAGAACGTCGCCAAGCAATGGCAGATTACCCGCCAGCAGCAGGACGAATTTGCTGTTGCTTCGCAGAACAAGGCGGAAGCCGCGCAAAAGTCCGGAAAGTTCAAGGATGAAATCACGCCCGTGACGATCAAGTCGCGCAAGGGTGATGTCGTGGTCGATACCGACGAGTATCCGAAATCCGGCGTGACGATAGACTCGATCGCCAAGTTGCGTCCCGCCTTCGATAAGGAAGGCACCGTAACGGCGGCCAACGCGTCCGGTATCAATGATGGTGCGGCGGTGGTGGTGCTGATGAAAGCGTCCGAGGCGGCGAAGCTTGGCAAGACCCCGCTTGCGCGCATTGTTTCCTGGGCGCAGGCCGGCGTCGACCCGGCGATCATGGGAACCGGACCGATCCCGGCGTCACGCGCGGCGCTCAAGAAAGCCGGATGGAAAAAGGAAGACCTCGACCTTGTCGAGGCGAACGAGGCATTCGCGGCGCAGGCCTGCGCCGTCAACAAGGATCTCGGGTGGGATACATCGAAAGTCAACGTCAATGGCGGCGCCATTGCCATTGGGCACCCGATCGGTGCCTCAGGCGCGCGCGTGCTGGTGACGCTGCTCTATGAAATGCAGAAGCGTAATGCCAAGAAGGGCTTGGCCACGCTTTGCATCGGCGGCGGCATGGGGATCGCGATGTGCGTCGAGCGATAGGCTCGTGCTTCCACGTTGATTTAGGTCATGGCCGGGCTTGTCCCGGCCATGTTGTATTAAGAAGATAGTTTAGAGGGAACGATGTCATGTCGCGCGTTGCGTTGGTAACAGGTGGAACTCGAGGGATTGGGGCGGCAATCGCTAAGGCGCTCAAAGCGGCCGGGTACAAGGTTGCGGCGAATTACGGCGGCAACGATGAGGCCGCGCAGAAGTTCAAGGCAGAGACCGGGATTCCGGTCTTCAAATGGGACGTCTCGTCCTTTGAAGCCTGCGCCGAGGGCATCAAAAAGGTCGAGACCGACGTGGGCCCCATTGAAGTGCTGGTCAACAATGCTGGCATCACGCGCGACGCAATGTTTCATCGCATGAAGCCCGAGCAGTGGACGGCGGTGATCAATACTAATCTCGGATCGCTCTTCAATATGTGCCGGCCTGTCATTGAAGGCATGCGCGAGCGTAAGTTCGGTCGTATTGTCAATATCTCGTCGATCAACGGTCAGAAGGGCCAGATGGGCCAGGCGAACTATTCCGCCGCCAAAGCCGGCGAACTCGGATTCACCAAGGCGCTCGCGCAGGAAGCTGCGCGCTCGGGCATCACCGTCAATGCGATCTGCCCGGGCTACATCAACACCGAGATGGTGCAGGCGGTGCCAAAGGATGTCCTGGAGAAATCCATCCTGCCGCAAATTCCGATTGGCCGCCTGGGCGAGCCGGAGGAAATCGCGCGTTGCGTCGTGTTCCTCGCGTCGGACGAAGCGGGCCTCATTACCGGGTCGACGCTGACCGCCAATGGCGGCCAATATTTCGTTTAGGCGTTTTGGACACAATGCCAGCCGGGCGGCGCACTGAGACAGTTTTGACCGCAGGTGCGGTCGCCTGTCTCGCTTTCGTTTCAATCGTTCAGCCGGTTCTTGCGCAGGATGTCGATCCGCGCTGCAAGGACATTTTCGACAAGGTTGCCTGTACATGCGCCGTTCGCAACGGCGGCCACGTTATTCCGCCGCCGGTCGGCGTGAAGCGCGAAGGACTGAAGTTGCGCCCCAAGAAGGAGGCGGGCGGGACCCAAACGCTGGACGGCGGACGCGTCGCGTTTCCAAAGTATTACAGAAGGGAAGGCCTGAAATTTCACCGTAGTCACGCGCTCGAAGGCTACCTTGCGTGCATGCGTGCGGCTGGCCGCAAGTAACACGCGCTCTCAGCGGCGACGTTTTTTCATGCGTCTGGACGAGGACTTTTTTGGCGCGTGCTTGCGCACCTGAGCGCGGCCACCCTCGGCTTTATCCAGCCGCGCATTCCAGTATTCCCATGCGCGCATGACCGGACCAGGACGCAGATTGTATTCGCCGGCAAGGCGCGTCTCGGTCGGGTTGAGCGGCGACACAAGTCCGAGCATGTGCGCCTGAATTTGAAGCGCCGCGTTGCGCGCGGTGTAGATCGTGCGAAACGTGAGCTCTTCCAGGTTGATGCCGGCGACGGTTGCACCGTGCCGGCGCATCAGGACGATCCAGTTTTCGCCCAGTGCGCGCGCGAGCGACGCACCTTCTTCCGGCTTCGCCACGATGAGAGTTGTGTCGCCGAAATCGTCACGGGCATCCCAGAAGGGCACCTTCTCGCCGAGTGTCGCACCGAGGTGATAGACCGGCCTGAGGTCCATGCCGGAAATACAAAATGGCAGGATCGATGGCGCGTGGTGGTGACAGACCGCGTTCACATCGGGCCGCGCCTGATAGATGCCGCCGTGTATGACGCGTTCGCCATAGAGCCGGACATCGGTCGGGTTTACCGACTGCGAGTCAAGCGTGAATTCCAGAATGTCGTCCGGCTGCACAAGCTCGGGCGCCCGCGAACGCGATAGGAGATAGCGGCCTGGATCGGTCGGATGACGCATGCTGACGTGACCGAATGCGTCCAACACGCCCTCGTTCGCAATAATTCTGTTGGCGCGCGCGAGCACATCGCGCGCCTGGTCAAGTTG
>JBEVFG010000163.1:0-2914 GCA_040512415.1 Pseudolabrys sp.
CATGACTCAACCTCGTGCTTACGGGTCCTAACCGTAGGGTTTGCACTCCGATCCTAATATGCCGCCGCCCGGCGTTCAGTTCCCAAGTGAACGCACATGGCGCCGTGAAACCTCTGCCTCCTTTTGAACCAGCCTTCAGATTTCACGCCGCAGTACGAATTGTCAACGGCGGTCGGAATCCAGGCCACTGCGGCGGAGCAAAAGCAGGCCAGTTCGAGCTCGGTGGAGGCCGCTCGCGAAGCGCGCTTTTCGATAGCGCCGTAGCGAGCGAGCGGCCGGTGGGATTTGGTCGGGTGGTTGAGGCTCAGACGATTCCCGGATCGACTGCAGGGGCATAGACTTGATTGTCTGTTTCGGCGATGGCCTGGTTTTGCTCCGCCGCGTTCGTCGAGGTGGCTGCTCGGCGGCGGCCGGCGGATTGCTTGAGGCGGTAGCTGTCGCCGTTCATGGTCAGGATATGAACGTGGTGGGTCAGCCGGTCGAGCAGCGCACCGGTGAGCCGCTCGGAGCCAAGGACCGTTGTCCAATCCTCGAACGGCAGGTTCGAGGTGACGATGGTCGCGCCGCACTCGTAGCGTTGCGAGAACACCTCGAACAGGAGCTCGGCGCCGGTTGGCGACAGCGGCACGTAGCCGAGCTCATCAACGATGAGCAGCTTCACGGTCTGTAGTTCGCGCTGCAGCCTCAACAGGCGTCTGTCGTCGCGGGCCTCCATCAGCTGATGCACCAGCGCCGCCGCGGTGGTGAAGGTGACCGAGAATCCCTTCTGGCAGGCGGCAAGGCCAAGCGCCAGCGCGACATGGGTCTTGCCGGTGCCGGAGTTGCCAAGCGCGATGACGTTCTCGCGGCGCAGGATGAACTCGCCGCGGGCGAGTTCGAGCACCAACATCTTGTTGAGGGAAGGAATGGCGGTGAAGTCGAATGTATCGAGGCTCTTCACAGCCGGGAATCTGGCCTGCTTGATGCGCCGCTCAACCACGCGCCGCTCCCGATCGATCAGTTCCAGTTCGACCAGGCGCAGCAGGTAGCGGGGATGATCGACGCCGTCGCGCGCGCATTCGCGGGCGACCTTGTCATACTCCCGCAGTACGGTCGGCAGCTTCAATTGCTTGAGGTGATGACTGAGCAGCACCTGCGGCGTGCCACTCGTCGTTCCCGCCGGCATCGCATCGAGGCTCGGTTTGCCGCTCATGCGGCTCTCCCGGGCAGGAGCACGGCGTAATCGGCCGCCGATGTCGTCTTCACGCGGGTCTGCGGCAGATGCGGATAGGCGGTGAGATCGAGCCGCGCCGGGCGGCGCTCGATCCGGGCCAGCGCGATCTGCTTGACCGCATCGAAGCCGATCGCGCCAAGCCGGATCGCTTCGGTGACGGCATAGGTCACCACCTCCTTGGGGATCGCCTCCAGCAGCCGCAGCACCTGGATGAACTCACGCTTGCCACGATTGCCCATGCGCGCCTCCAGCAGATGACGCAGATGCTGGAACGTCTCGGGCAGCTCCCAATCCTTCAACGGCGCGGCCTGATCGAGCGCGTTCGGCTTGGTCTCGATCAGCGCCAGGTAGTGCAGCGGATTGAAGACGAACACCCCCAAACCGTAGGAGCGCTGATGCCGGGCGATCTCCGCGCCGCCGCACAGGATGACGACCTGATCCACGAACCCCTTCACGATGATGTCCTGGAAGCCATAGGCCGTCGGCACCGAGTAATCATTGCCGCGATGGCGCACCAGCGCCGTCGACGAGACGCGGGCGGCCCGCTTCTCGCAGGGCTCCAGCGGCACGGCGGGCAAGTCCCGGAACGCGTCAAGATCGGCGGCAAGCCGCGCGCCGATGGTCTCGGCATGACGACCGGCTCGTTCCATTTGCCGCGCCCGGCAGCGCTCAGTCAGCATGGCGTTGAGATCGTCGAAGCTCGCCGCCACCGGAATCGGCGTCATGAAGTTCGAGCGCGCATACTTCACCAGGCCCTCGACCTTGCCTTTGTCGTTGCCCTTTCCGGGCCGCCCGAACCTGTCGCTGAACAGGTAATGGCTCACCAGTTCGGTGAATGCCCGCGTCCGCTCCCGTTTGCCGTCGCCACAGATCTTCGCCACCGCAATCTTCAGATTGTCGTAGAGCACCGACAGCGGCACCCCGCCGAAGAAGGCGAAGGCCGACACGTGGCCGTCCAGGAATGCCTCCGTCGTCTCGGCCGGATAGGCCTTCACAAAGCAGGCATCCGACTGCGGCAGGTCCATGCAGAAGAAGTGGAGCTTACAACGAACGCCGCCGATCACGCCGACCGCTTCGCCAAAATCAACTTGCGCATGACCCGGTGGATGCGACAGCGGCACGAAGGTCTCGCGGCTTCGCGCGCGGGCGATCCGGACATAATCCTTCACCACCGTGTAGCCACCGTCGAACCCGTGTTCGTCGCGCAGCCGCTCAAAGATCCGCTTCGCCGTGTGCCGCTGCTTCACCGGACCAGTCCGGTCCGCCTCCAGGATCGCGTCGATCACCGGTAGCAAAGGGCCAAGCTTCGGCTTCGCCACCGGCCTCGTGCGCGTATAGCCCGGCGGCAGCGAGAACCGGCACATCTTCAACACCGTCTCACGGCTCAACCCGAATACCCGGGCCGCCTCACGACGGCTATGGCCCTCGACGAAAACAAAATGCCGGACAGCGGCGTACACTTCCACGGCAAACATCCCGACCGACCCCCAAAGGGACCAGCCTAGCCACTGGACGGCTTTTACGCCGCCCGCGCCGCCACTATGCCGGCGCTCCGTGGCCTACTTTGCCACCGCCGTCCACAGTCATAAAAGCATCCATCCTTACCATCCAGAAGGATGGCGTAAGGAAGTCATATGGATGTTCAGCGGGGACTTTCAAGGGGTCGGCAGAAACTGGGACGCTAGGACGCTCGCCGACATG
>JBEVFG010000164.1:0-10044 GCA_040512415.1 Pseudolabrys sp.
GGCCACGGCGCTCATTTTCGCGCGCGAGAAGGCAAACGTCGTCTGCGCTGACATCGATGAGAACGGCGTCAAGGAAACGGCGGAAAAGGTCAACGCGATCGGCAGCCAGGCGCTGGCGCTCACCATCGACGTCACCAAGCGCGGGGCGGTCAAGGACATGGTCCAGCTCGCCATTGATGGCTTCGGCACCGTACATTTTTTGTTCAATTCGGCCGGCGCCGCCATCAGGCGCGCGAAATTTCTCGAGATCGACGACGATCTGTTCGACAGGACGTTCGACCTCAACGTCAAGGGAACGCTCTATCCCATGCAGGCGGTTTTGCCGCACATGCTCGCAAACAAGTTCGGCGTGATCGTCAACATGGGCAGCATGTCGCACCGGCGCGGCGGACCTGGATCGTCGGTTCACTATGCCGCCGCCAAGGGCGCAGTGGTCACAATGACAATGGGCGTTGCACGCGAGTTCGCGGCCCAAGGCATTCGCGCACTGTCGATCTCGCCCGGACCGGTGCGTACACCCTTTCAGGCGGCGGCCAGCAGCTCTCCCGAGCTCGTTCAGCGCTTTCTCGACGACGTGCCGATGAAACGTTTCGGTGAGCCGGAGGAGATCGGAGAACTCGTGCTCTTCATGTGTTCGGATGCCTGCACGTTCATGACCGCCGATACCGTCTATGTGAATGGCGGCGGCGGCTGGCGCTGAAAAAGCCAATGCGCGGGCATGGACCCGCGCATTGCAGTTGTCTTCTTCCGGTTTCCTAAGCCGCGACGTTTAGCAAACTCGCATTCTCCAGCTCCAGCATGGCCGCCTTCTCTGCGTTGGCCACCAGCTCGGCCACCGGGACCGTCGCCATCTCGTTCTCCCGGACCAGCGGCAGGCGCAGATGTGGCGCCTCGCGGAACCAGACGTACTCGTAGACATGACCGGTTTCGGAATGCTCGACGGCGATCGTCCGGCCGTGAATCTTGATGCCGAAATCGCGGACGCAGCCTTCCGTCGCAAGCTTAGGCGACTGCAAACCGAAGATCCGGTGCAGCACCGCGTCGATTTCGGTCGGGAAGAACGGCTTGTGCATCATTGCCGTCGCGCCGAGCTTGAATGCCTCGCGTTCACGCGCAGCATTATATTCGGCCGAGATCATCACAACTTTTGCCTGCGGGTTTGCCTGCATCAGCTTGGCAAGGGTCGCATAGCCGTTCAGGCCCGGCATGTTGACGTCGAGGAAAACCACGTCGAATGTTTCGGCGGTGCATCGCTTGACGGCCTCAGCTCCGGAGTGCGCCTCTTCGATGTTCAGGTGAAAAATCGAACTCGCCAGAACCTTGCGCATCACCTTCAGAGCGACCGCCGAATCGTCGACGAGCAGCACCTGCATCGGCGTCGACACGCGCTGATAGGTCGACAGGATCGCCGCGATATCCTTGTTGCCGAATGGCTTGGTGAGAAACTCGTAAGCCTCGAGCTGGCGCGCGAGATCGATGCAGCGCCGATTGGACCGCCCCGAAATCAGCGTCACGAACGTTTTGTTGCCGGCAATGCCCACAGCGCATCCATGCCGCCCATGGTCGGCATATGAACGTCGATGAATGCCAGATCGACACCGTGATCGAGCGCCTGCAGACATTCCACGCCGTCAAAAGCATGGACGATGTTCGCAGCGTATTCGGTCGGCAACGCGTCGCGGATGAGCTGGTGAACAGTGCTTGCATCATCAGCGATGAGTACTTTCGTCTGTCTTTGCTGCATCAAAAATACCCTTCATCAGCCCACCGCACTAGAAATGCGGAGCGACGCGAAACGTTCAAGGTCGGTGCAAGGACTGTCGAGTTCCTGGCTAATTTGTGCTTGGGACAAGTGAAACGATTTTGAGTCAATTGATCGTCGACGTCGCGACACTTATTGGCGCCCCGTTAATTCTCCTACACGCATACCTCAAATAGGTTGCGCTACTTTGCCGGAGTCGCCAGCGGCTCGCCTTTGCGCACGATGTACACTGCCAAAACCTTGGCGCCGCCTGCGCCGCTCTGGGGCGCCGGACGGGCCTGGTAGCTCTCGCCAGCCTTCAGCGGCTTGGGCGGCTGGCCATCGATCATCAGCCCAAGCTCGCCTTCCAGCAGGTAGCCGGATTCCGGACCCCGGATGCGTGTGGCGCCCGATCAACACGTTCGGCGCGATCTCGGCAATCCCGACCACCGTTTCAAGCTCCGTGCCGGGCACGTCATATTTCAGCAGCGGAATGCGCTTGATCCGCGGCTGCTGCGCTGCCAAGAAACAAGCGTGGAAACGACGGCAACGATGACGGATTTTTTCATGGCATCTCCCTCTTTGCCTGAATAGCCTACTGAGCGGCCGGTTCGGGCGATAGCCACGCCTTGCCGGATCACGAGAATTCGTTCGAATATTCGCGCGCTAGAACGGAATAACCGGCCTCTGATGTCGTTTGTCCGGTTAAGATGAGATCCGGCATTCATCGACGCCGGCACCGCGGGGAAACACCATGAAGAATTTCGCGCTCGTTACATTCGCGGCCGTGGCCTTTCTTGCCGGGCCCGCTCTTGCACAGCAACCAGCGCCGGCCGGCCCGCCCGTCGGACCCGACTGGTCGAAGATTGAGGTGAAGACCTTCGATCTTGGCAACCGAACCTACATGCTTGAAGGTTTCGGCGGTAACACGACGATCGCCGCCGGCGACGACGGCGTCATCATGGTGGACGGCCAATTCGCGCAAATGTACGACAAGCTCAAGGCCGCGATCGCCGCCGTCACGCAGCAGCCCGTGCGCTTCCTCGTCAATACGCATTATCACCGCGATCACGTCGGCGGGAATGCGCCATTCAGCAAAGACGGCGCGGTGGTCGTCGCCCACGAGAACGTGCGCTGGCGCCTTGCTGAAGGCACGACGATGGCCGTGCCGGAAGTCAAATACACGCCGGCGCCTGAGGAAGCGCTTCCATCCCTGACGCACAAAGATGGCATGACGCTGCAGGTCAAAGGCCGATCAGCCCAGCTCAAGCATCCGCTCAACGCACACACCGATGGTGACAGCTTCGTGTACTTCGCCGATGCAAACGTCATTTCGACCGGCGATACCGTTGCCATGGGCCGCTATCCGAACATCGATTTCACCAATGGCGGCACCCTTAAGGGCATGATCGCGGCATCGGATGCTTATCTGGCGCTCGCCAACGACAACACCAAGATCGTGCCCGGCCACGGGCCACTCGCCACCAAGGTGCAACTCGCCGAATTCCGCGCGATGCTCGCGACCGCCCGCGACCGGATGCTGGCGCTGATCAAGGAAGGCAAGAGCGAGGCCGATGTCGTCGCCGCCAAGCCCTTCGCCGACTTCGACGCCAAATTCAAGGCGAACGACCAGGCCAGCACGAACTGGATGCGCGTGGTCTACGGGAGCGTGAAGAGCGAATAAGCCTGCACACTCTATTGGCTAGAGAGGCAAATTATCATGCTTCCTAGCCGGCATCTCGATGTGTTTGTTACGCAGCATGGCGAGCGCCCGTGCGATGCGCCGGCGCGTCGAGTGCGGCATGATCACGTCGTCGATATAGCCCCGTTCGGCCGCGACAAAGGGCGATAGAAAGCGCTCTTCATATTCCTTGGTGCGCGCCGCGATCTTCTTCGGGTCGTCCATGTCGGCACGGAAGATGATCTCAACCGCCCCTTTCGCGCCCATCACTGCGATCTGCGCCGTCGGCCAGGCGTAATTCAGATCGCCCCCCACATGTTTGCTCGCCATCACGTCATAGGCGCCGCCGAAGGCCTTGCGCGTGATCACGGTCACCAGCGGCACAGTGCATTGGCTGTACGCGAACAGAAGCTTGGCGCCATGCTTGATCAGCCCACCATATTCCTGATCGGTGCCGGGAAGGAATCCGGGCACGTCCACAAAGGTGACGATCGGAATGCCGAAAGAATCGCAGAAGCGCACGAACCGCGCGGCCTTGCGCGAGGCGTCGCCATCAAGCACCCCGGCAAGCACCATTGGCTGGTTGGCGACAAAGCCGACCGTGCGCCCGGCGACGCGGCCGAAGCCGGTGACGATGTTCTTGGCGTAGGCCGATGAGAGCTCGAAGAAATCGCCCTCGTCCGCGACTTTGAGGATCAATTCCTTGATGTCATAAGGTTTGTTCGGGTTGTCCGGCACCAGCGTATCGAGCGATTCATCGATGCGGTCGGATTCATCCTGCGCCGGCCATTCCGGCACGCCGCTCTCGTTGTTCGACGGAAGAAAGTCAATCAGGCGACGTATCTGCAGCAGGCACTCGACGTCGTTCTCGAATGCGCCGTCGGAAACACCGGACTTGGTCGTATGCACGGACGCGCCGCCGAGCTGCTCGGCGGTGACGACTTCGTTGGTCACCGTCTTCACGACATCGGGGCCGGTGACGAACATGTAGCTCGTGTCCTTCACCATGAAGATGAAATCGGTCATGGCCGGGGAATAGACATCGCCGCCCGCGCAAGGACCCATGATGACGCTGATCTGGGGGATGACGCCGGAGGCGATCACGTTGCGCTTGAAGACCTCGCCGTAACCGCCAAGGGCGGCCACGCCTTCCTGGATGCGCGCGCCACCTGCGTCGAACAGGCCGATGATCGGACAGCGCGCCCGCATCGCCATGTCCTGCACCTTGATGATCTTCTGTGCGTGCGCCTCGGACAGCGAGCCGCCGAACACCGTGAAATCCTTGGAGAAGAGATAGACCGCGCGACCATTCACCGTTCCCCAGCCAGTGACGACACCGTCGCCCGGAATCTTCGATTTTTCCATGTCGAATTCGTTCGAGCGATGCTCGACGAACATGTCGAATTCCTCGAAGGAACCCTTGTCGAGGATGAGCTCGATGCGTTCGCGGGCGGTCAGCTTGCCCCGTTTGTGCTGGGCCTCGATGCGCGCCTTGCCACCGCCGAGGCGGGCCTCCTCACGACGCTTCTCAAGTCTGTCGAGGATGTCCTTCATTCCGCTCTCACCCCTGCCCGTCGCCGGGTCGGAATCCCGCCCGCCAGAGGCATACCATGAGAGGCCAATATCGTCATTGGAGAGGCTTGGCACCGTCCCCAAAGACTGCTTACAAGCCGGGCATGAGCGAGCATCAGACCGCGGCAGAGCTTATCCAGCAGGGCCTCGTGCACCACCGCGCCGGGCAGATCTCGCTCGCTATGGATCGCTATACCCAGGTCTTGCGCAACGACCCGCAGAACGCCGACGCGCTGTACTACATCGCCGTTATTGCCTGCCACGAAGGCCAGTTTCAGCAGGGCATCGATCTTGCGCGCCGGTCCCTGTCTTTCCGCTCCGGGCAGGCGCGCGCCTACAACCTTATCGGTCAGGCGCTGCATCGGATGGGAGATCCCAAAGAAGCACTCGAAAGCTTCAACAAGGCGCTCGAATGCGACGTCAATTTCGCCGACGCCTATGGCAACCGCGCAAATATGTTGACCGAGCTCGGCCGCCATGCCGAAGCGATATCAAGCTTCGATCGTGCCGTTGCGCTCAACCCGAGATCCGCATCGGATTGGCTCAACCGCGGCGCCACCTTGCATGGCCTTGGCCGCGTCGAGGACGCCATCGTGAGTTATGACAAGGCAATCGCGCTCGACCCGGATTTCTGCGTGACGCACAACAATCGCGCGCACGCTTTGCTCGATGCGGGGCGCAACGATGAGGCGCTTGCCGCCTATGACCGCGCGATCTCACTCGAGCCGAAAATGGCGGAAGCCTATCTCGGCCGGGCGGTTGTGCTGAAAAAGCTCGCCCGGCTGGATGACGCCCTCGCCAGCGTCGATAAGGCAATCGAGATGAAGGGCGATGTCGCCAAGATGCACGAGGCGCGCGCCTCTCTCTTACGCGATCTCGGGCGAGACGAGGATGCGCGCGCGGCAGATACCAGAGCCACCGAGCTCGCCGCAAAGGTCGACGGGGGCAACTCGAGCGCACCGCCCGCAAATTAAAGTTGCAGATTTGTGGAACTTTCAGTCGGTTCCGGTCGTTTGGCGGGATAGTCAGAAGGACATCCCCCATGAATCACGCCACCTCCCGCGGCACCGCGCCCCGCCTTGCCACTCCCACTGATCTGGGCGCCAATGCAGCCAAAGACATCGCCGGCGCCCTTAACGGCATCCTGGCCGATAGCTTTGCGCTCTACCTCAAGACCAAGAATTTCCACTGGCACATCAGCGGACCGCACTTCCGCGACTACCACTTGCTCCTCGACGAGCAGGCCGAGCAGATCTTTGCCACGACCGACGTAATCGCCGAGCGCGTCCGCAAGATCGGGCAGCCGACATTGCGCTCGATCGGCGACATTTCGCGCCAGCAGCGGCTTTCCGACAACGATGCTCCCTACGTCGAGCCGCAGGACATGCTGGCGGAATTGCGCGACGACAATCAGCGCGTGGTCGCGTCGATGCGCGAAGCGCATGACGTCTGCGACGAGCACAATGATGTGGCTACGGCGAGCCTGCTCGAGACCTTCATTGACGACGCCGAAAAGCGGGTGTGGTTTCTCTACGAGGCAAGCCGCCAAGGCGACCCGACCGGACATTAGCCACGATCAGACTGTCAAAGTCAGCACGCTCGCCGCCGCGCGGAATTCCACCTCGCGGAACGCACGGCGCTGGAGCGCAAGCTCGTCTCGGCCCCATTGCGACATCTGCCAGTCCTCGTCGACATGTGCTGCCGACCAGACCTCGCCAGCATCGAGCGCCTGGTGAGCAAGCGCCACCGCGAGCAGGCCTGAGCCGGTCAGCGTCGTGATCGATGAAACGGCGCCGAGCCGCCACGGCTCTGTGGGAATGGCGGAGCGCAAAGCCTCAACGGATTCGCGCGGCTGGGCGACGTACATGACACCTTGCGCCAGCACGAAGCGCGCGTTGAACCGGTCGCGTACCCAAGCCAGGACCGGATCCCATGCGTGCGCTTGCTTTTCGACCAGACCAGCAGGCGCTTCCGCGCGATAGAACACTAGATCGGAGCTCAGATATTTCTCGATCTCGTCGGCGACGGGCCGTGGCGCGTCGCTTACTGCATCAATAATGACGTTGGCCAGCCGCGTCAGCGGCATGCGCGCAGGATCGACGACGTCGATTTGTGAATTCCATTCACCGGCGATTGCTTCAGCGAGTTCACGTGTCGGCGCATTCAATATGCGCCGCGCCGGCGTCTTGATTGGTTTCCCATCGATCAGAATCGCGCCGCCGTCGCCGACATGCGCGGTTTCGTAGAACCGCTTGCGCAAATTCGGCCGCCCGCCGCGCCGCGCCGATTCCATCGGGTCAAGCGGCTGTTTTTCGAATATCTCGGTAAATATGTCGAGCATCAGATCATCGTCATTGTGCGCCGCAGCAATAGCGGAACCAAGCCCGCACACTCCAAAACATCGTCGCCATAAGCGCCGCTGGCGCGTACCAAAATCGCCCCGCTCCGGACATTAGACCGCCGCTTTCAGAGAGCGAAAAACCTATCTGAGACTTGTGGTTGAAAGGGATCAACCCTGACGGAAGGATAGGTAGCCTTACGGGTTGGTACCCAATAATATCCGCCCCGGAATCGCGCCGGGAAACAAGGCCAATTGAGGACAAAAGCCGCCGGGGCTGTGACGCGACGCCGTTCATATAGTGCGGAGTAACGGGGCGCGTTTCGAGGAGTCAATGAAGAATACTGACATTTCTGTCCCGGATTACTTCCACAAGGTCGTGGACTGCCAATGGGCTTGCCCGGCACATACACCGGTTCCCGAATACATCCGGCTGATCGCGCATGGCCGCTATTCCGACGCTTACATGATCAATTGGTACTCGAACGTGTTCCCGGGAATCCTCGGCCGTACGTGCGACCGCCCCTGCGAGCCGGCGTGCCGGCGCGTCCGGGTGGAGAAGGAGCCGGTGGCGATCTGCCGCCTGAAAAGAGTGGCCGCCGACTACAAGGACGACATCCGCGATCGCCTGCCGAAACCCGCGGCGAAAAAGAACGGTAAACGCATCGCGCTGGTCGGCGGCGGCCCGGCCTCCCTCACTGTCGCCCGCGATCTTGCCCCGCTCGGCTACCACTGCGTGGTCTTCGACCAGGACCCAAAAGCCGGCGGAATGATCCGCACGCAAATCCCGAAATTCCGATTGCCCGATTCCGTGATCGACGAGGAATGCGGATACATCCTCCACCTTGGTGTTGAATTTCGCGGCGGCAAGCGCATCGACAGCATGAAGGCGCTGTTGGCCGAGAACTGGGATGCGATCTTCGTCGGCTCGGGCGCGCCGCGCGGGCGCGACCTCGAAATCCCCGGCCGCAAGGAAGCGGCCAAGAACATCCATATCGGCATCGACTGGCTGTCATCGGTCTCGTTCGGCCACATTGACAAGATCGGCAAGCGTGTCGTCGTTCTCGGCGGCGGCAACACTGCTATGGACTGCTGCCGCTCCGCCCGCCGGCTCGGCGGCGAACAGGTTGATGTCGTCGTCCGCTCCGGCTTCGAGGAAATGAAGGCGTCGCCTTGGGAAAAGGAAGACGCCATGCACGAGGGCATCCCGATCCACAATTTCCTCGTGCCGAAGGAATTCACGCACGAAAACGGCAAGCTCACCGGCATCACCTTCGAGAAGGTGAAGGCTGAATACGACGCCAAGGGCCGGCGCAAGCTCGTTCCCGCCGGCGAGCCGGTCCAGCATTTCCCCTGTGACGATGTGCTGGTTGCGGTCGGCCAGGAGAATGCTTTCCCCTGGATCGAGCGCGATACCGGCATCGAGTTCGACCAATGGGACATGCCGAAGGTCGACACCAACACAATGGCCTCCACCCATCCGAAAGTCTTCTTCGGCGGTGATGCGGCATTCGGCCCGAAGAACATCATCTGGGCCGTCGCGCACGGCCACGAGGCCGCCGTCTCGATCGACAAGGTGCTCAACGGTGAGGACATCGCCGACCGCCCTGCTCCGGCCGTGGAGATTATGAGCCAGAAGATGGGCATCCACGAATGGAGCTACGACAACGAGATCGCGCTCGACAAGCGCTACAAGGTGCCGCACCGCGACAAGGTGGTCGCGCTCAAGGACATCAAGGCCGAGGTCGAGCTCGGCTTTGATGAGAAGCTCGCTTTCGCGGAAGCCGGCCGCTGCCTGAATTGCGATGTGCAGACCGTGTTTTCCGCGCAGCTCTGCATCGAATGCGATGCCTGCGTCGACATCTGCCCGATGGACTGCATCACCTTCACGCCGAACGGCGAAGAAGCCGACTTGCGCAAGCGGCTGACCGCCCCGGCGCCCAATCTCACGCAAGATCTCTATGTCCAGGATGGCCTCAAGACCGGACGTGTCATGGTCAAGGATGAGGACGTCTGCCTGCATTGCGGGCTGTGCGCCGAACGCTGCCCGACCGGCGCCTGGGACATGCAGAAATTCTTGCTCGATATGACTCACGCAGGGACTTCATGCCGACCGCCTCGCCGATCAGCCGCGTAAACGATTTCGTCATCCGCTTCGCCAACGTCAACGGGTCGGGCTCGGCGAGCGCGAACGAGATGTTTGCGCGCGCGGTGATGCGCATGGGCGTTCCGGTCGCGCCGCGCAATATTTTTCCGTCGAACATTCAGGGCTTGCCGACCTGGTACGAGGTGCGCGTATCAGAAGCGGGCCATATGGGCGCCCGCGGCGGCACCGACCTGATGGTTGCGATGAATCCGCAGACCTTCGACAAGGACATCGCCGGCATCGAGCCGGGCGGCTACCTGTTCTACGACTCCACCAAGCCACTGCCGCCGTCGAAATTCCGTGATGACATCACTGTCGTCGGCGTGCCGCTGACCGCAATCTGCAATCGCGAATACACCGATCCGCGCCAGCGCCAGCTGTTCAAGAACATCATCTATATCGGCGTGCTGACCGCCCTGCTTGACATGGATGTGAAGGTCGTCGAGCAACTCATTGGCGAACAATACAAAGGCAAGGACAAGCTCATCGAGCCCAACCTCAAGGCGCTGCATATCGGCCGCGACTACGCGGTCCTGAACCTGCAGTGTCCGCTCGGTATCAAGCTC
>JBEVFG010000165.1:0-20112 GCA_040512415.1 Pseudolabrys sp.
CGGTTCACCCAAGGACCGAGATTGGTCGAGACGGTCACGTCCGGCGACGTCGTGACGATGTGACGTGCAAATTCGCTGTCGCCACGCCCGACTTCATTGAGAATGGCGCCGAAGCCGGTTTGCGTCGACATCATCGGCTGGATGGTCACCGCGAGGCTATCCGGTACGTCGACGGGAGGCGCCGTGAGACGCCGTGGACTTCCCGTTGCGATCGGCACGCGCGCGAGGAACGATTGAATCTGCTTCGCCGCCGGTTGTAGCCCTTCGAACTTGTCCCATTCGTGACCTGGCCGCACGGCCATGGCCTGACGGAACGTCTCCATCTGCTGCGGCGTCATCAGCCCGGCGTGGTTGTCCTTGTGGCCGGCGAAGGGCAGCCCAAAACCTTTGACGGTGTAGTCGATAAAGCAGGTCGGCTTTTCCGGATCGGCATTGTGGAAGGCATCGAGAACCGATGGCAGGTCGTGCCCGCCGAGATTGTTCATCAAGGTGGCGAGCTCGTCGTCACTCCGCTTGTCGATCAGTTTGCTGACGTCGCCCTGGTCGCCGATCTCGTCGTTCAATCGCTTGCGCCAGGCCGCGCCGCCCGCAAACACCAGCGCCGAGTAGAGTTGGTTAGGGCAGTTGTCGATCCAGCGGCGCAACGTCTCGCCGCCGGGCTCCTTGAAGGCCGCCTGCTGAAGCGAACCGTATTTGACGATGGCGACGTCCCAGCCGAAATTTTTGAAGAGCTGCTCGTAGCGCTCCCACAGCCCCTCGCGCACCACGGCGTCGAGACTCTGACGATTGTAATCGATGATCCACCAGCAATTGCGCAGGCCCTGCTTCCAGCCTTCCAGCAAGGCCTCGAAGATGTTGCCTTCGTCGAGTTCGGCATCGCCGACGAGCGCAACCATGCGCCCTTCCGGCCGTTGGAGGCCCCAGCCATGCGCGCGCACATAGTCCTGCGTGAGCGAGGAAAATAAAGTCTGCGCGACGCCGAGACCGACAGAGCCGGTCGAGAAGTCGACGTCGTCGACGTCTTTGGTACGTGATGGGTAGCTCTGCGCGCCTTTGTAGCCACGGAATGCCTCTAGGCGCTCGCGCGATTGATTGTCGAGCAGATACTGGATGGCGTGAAAGGTCGGGCTGGCGTGCGGCTTGACGGCGACGCGGTCCTGTGGCCGCAGCACGTCGAAATAGAGCGCGGTCATGATGGTCGCGAGCGAGGCACTCGACGCCTGGTGGCCGCCGACCTTCAAGCCGTCGTCGTTCTCGCGAAGATGGTTGGCGTTATGGATCATCCAGCTCGCAAGCCAGAGCACCTTGCGCTCGAGAGCGGCAAGCATGTCCAGGTCGTCGCGCTTGTTCGGGCTATTGGTGCTCTTGGGCATCGGCGTAAGAGGTTGCGCGACGGCTATTTGCGGTTTTCGGTGGCGATGCTGGTCTTTTTGTCGGCAGCCTCGAGCACGCCTTTGCAGGCAGGAGGCAAATCCGCGAGCATGGTCTGTCGTCCCGGCGGCCCCGGCTTTCTCGGCGGAATGACCTTGTCGGAGAACCAGAAGTCCAGCTCCTTGGGACCACACCCGTCGCTTCCGGATACCGGCTCCTGTGCCTTGCATTGCGGGGAATCGACCGGACATCTCAGCCGGACATGAATGTGATCGTGGTGGCCATACCAGGGCCGCACCTTCGCCATCCAGGCATGCGGCTGTTTGGCCTCCACGCGGCACAGCTCCTTCTTGATAGCGGCGTTGACCAGCACCCGCTCGACTTCGGGTTGCTGCGCTGCGGCCTTGATGAAGGCGACGTGTTGCGGCGTCCACGTCTGCGGGTTCAGACGCTTCCAGTCTGCGGCAACCAGATTGCTGGCAGGAATCGTGTCGCGCTCCTCCTTGCTCAGCACATGGTCCGGCATCGGCATAAACCAGATGTCGACGTCAAGGCCGGTCTGGTGACTCGCATGGTCCGACACCGAGGGCCCGCCGCGCGGCTGTGCCAAATCGCCGACAAGGATTCCGTTCCAGCCCGTTGCCTTCGATGCCTGGGCGGCAAATTTCTCGATGAAGTGAACGAGGCTCGGGTGCCCCCAATTACGGTTGCGTGACAGCCGCATCGCCTGCCAGTTCGGCCCGTTGACCGGCAACTCAACGCCGCCCGAAAGGCAGCCACGGTGGTAGTATCCGACTGCCATGGACTTGCCTACGGACGGCAGCGCCTTGGCCCCGAACAATGTCTTCGCCGGCACCGCTTTCTCGCGGGCCTTTTCGGTCACTGCCGGCTTGGCCGGCGGCAGTGGTGCGGCAGCGGCCGGTGTCTGTGCCGCTGCGATCCGCGCGGCAGCAGCCAGAATTCCGACCACAATGAACGGCAGTCCCGAGAGGGCCGTGATCCGGGTGCGCATGCTTCCGATTTAGCGGCTTCGGTGCTGCCTGTCAGGTCAAATCACCGTTTGCCATCCCCGGTTCCCGTGGATTGCGGGTGCGGGCGGTGTGGAATTTGCAGGAAACAAAGGGAGTTTATGGACTTCCGACTAAACGTCGACTTTGAGCGCGGCGATAAATGCTTCCTGTGGGATGTCGACCTTACCGAACTGCCGCATGCGCTTTTTACCTTCCTTCTGCTTGTCGAGCAGCTTGCGCTTGCGCGTGGCGTCGCCGCCGTAGCATTTGGCGGTGACGTCCTTGCGGAAGGCGCGCACGGTCTCGCGCGCGATGATCTTGCCGCCTATCGCAGCCTGGATCGGCACCTGGAACATGTGCGGCGGAATGAGCTCCTTGAGCTTTTCAGCCATGGCGCGGCCGCGGCTTTCCGCACGGGTCTGGTGAACCAGCATCGCAAGCGCATCGACGGGCTCGCCGTTGACCAGCATCTGCAGCTTCACGAGATCCGCTGGCCGGTAGTCGGTCAGGTGATAGTCGAACGAGGCATAGCCGCGCGAAACGGATTTTAGTCGGTCATAGAAATCGAACACGACTTCGTTGAGCGGCAGATTGTATTTCACCATGGCGCGGTTGCCGACATAGGTGAGCTCCTTCTGCTCGCCGCGCCGGTCTTGGCAGAGCTTGAGCACGGACCCAAGATATTCGTCCGGCGTCAGGATCGTCGCCTCAATCCAGGGCTCCTGCATCTCCTCGATATGATTGGGGTCCGGCATGTCAACCGGATTGTGAATCTCAAGTTCTTTGCCGGTGGTCAGCTTGATTTTGTAGATGACCGATGGCGCAGTCGCGATCAGATCCAGGTTGAACTCGCGCGACAGCCGTTCCTGGATGATTTCCAGGTGCAACAGACCTAGGAAGCCGCAACGGAAACCGAAGCCGAGGGCGGCTGACGTTTCCATCTCATAGGTGAAGCTCGCATCGTTCAGGCGCAGCTTGCCCATCGCTGCGCGCAGGTCTTCAAACTGTGCGGCGTCGACGGGAAACAGGCCGCAGAACACCACGGGCACGGCCGGCCGGAAACCCGGCAGCGGCTTGTCGACCGGCTTGCGGTCGTCGGTAATGGTGTCACCGACACGCGTGTCCGCCACTTCCTTGATCGAGGCGGTGAGCATGCCGATCTCGCCGGGGCCGAGCTCATCCACCAGCGTGAGCTTGGGTGTGAATACGCCGGTGCGATCGACATCATAGGCCGCATTCGTGCCCATCATGCGAATACGCTGGTCTTTCTTCAGAACGCCGTCGACGATACGCACCAGCACGACCACGCCGAGGTAGACATCGTACCAGCTGTCGACCAGCAGCGCCTTCAAAGTGGCGTTGCGGTCGCCTTTTGGTGCCGGCAGACGGGTGACAATCGCTTCCAGCACCTCGGGCACGTTCAGTCCGGTCTTTGCGGAGATCTCGATGGCGTTCGACGCGTCTAGCCCGATCACGTCCTCGATCTGCTGCTTGATCTTGGCCGGCTCTGATGCGGGCAGGTCGACCTTATTGAGCACGGGCACGATCTCGTGCCCGTTGTCGATCGCCTGATAGACGTTCGCCAACGTCTGCGCTTCGACGCCCTGGCTGGCGTCGACGACAAGGAGCGAGCCTTCGCAGGCGGCAAGCGACCGGTTGACCTCGTAGGCAAAGTCGACGTGGCCCGGCGTGTCGATCAAGTTCAATATGTAGTCATTGCCGTCGCGCGCCTTGTATTTGAGGCGGACGGTCTGGGCCTTGATGGTAATGCCGCGCTCGCGCTCGATATCCATGGAATCGAGCACCTGCTCCTTCATTTCGCGCTCTTCCAGCCCGCCGGTGAGCTGAATCAGCCGGTCGGCAAGGGTCGACTTGCCATGGTCGATATGCGCAACGATGGAGAAGTTGCGGATATTCTGGATCGGTGATGCGGCCATGCGCGGCAGATAACACCCGGTTAGGGCGCCTTCAAGTTGATCCGGCCACCCACGAAAGACGTGGATGCCCGGCACATAGGCGTGCGAAGCACGCCGTCCTTTGGGCGGCTATGGCCGGGCACGACGCGGAATCTACATTTCCGAGTTTCTAGTAGCGATAATGGTCGCTCTTGAACGGGCCGTCCTTCGGCACGCCAATGTAAGTCGACTGATCGTCGCGTAGCGTGGTGAGCTTCACGCCGATCTTTTCAAGATGCAGGCGCGCGACCTTTTCGTCGAGCTTTTTCGGCAGCGTATAGACTTTCTTCTCGTACTTGCCGGCGTTACCCCACAACTCGATCTGCGCCAATGTCTGGTTGGTGAAGGACGACGACATCACGAAACTGGGGTGACCCATCGCGTTGCCGAGGTTCACCAGCCGGCCTTCCGACAGCAGAATGATGCGCCGGCCTGACGGAAACTCGATCTCGTCCACCTGCGGCTTGATGTTGTTCCACTTGAAATTCTTCAGGCCCGCCACCTGGATCTCGTTGTCGAAGTGGCCGATGTTGCAGACGATGGCGCGATCCTTCATGGCACGCATGTGCTCGATGGTGATGACGTCCTTATTGCCGGTCGCGGTCACGAAGATGTCGGCGCGGGGCGCTGCATCTTCCATGGTCACGACTTCGTAACCCTCCATCGCCGCCTGCAGTGCGCAGATCGGATCGATCTCCGATACCATCACGCGGCAGCCGGCCTGGCGCAATGAAGCAGCCGAGCCTTTGCCGACGTCGCCGAAGCCTGCAACCATCGCGATCTTGCCGGCCATCATCACGTCGGTGCCGCGGCGGATGCCGTCGACAAGCGACTCGCGGCAACCGTAAAGATTGTCGAACTTCGACTTGGTGACGGAATCGTTCACGTTGATCGCAGGGAAGAGCAGGCTGCCCTTCTTCTGCATTTCGTAAAGTCGATGCACGCCGGTGGTGGTTTCTTCCGAGACGCCTTTGATCGACTTGGCAATCTCGCCGAACCAGTCCTTCGGCTTTTCCTTCAGTGTCTTCTTGATCAGCGCGAAAAGAATTTCCTCTTCCTCCGACGTTGCCTTGTCGAGAAAAGCCGTGTCGCCGCCTTCCGCGCGCACACCGAGATGCACGAACAAAGTCGCATCGCCGCCATCATCCAGGATCATGTTGGGATAGCCGCCGCCATGCCAGTCGAACAGCTTGCGGGTGTAGTCCCAGTATTCTTTCAGCGTCTCGCCCTTGACGGCGAAGACCGGTGTGCCACCGGCTGCAACTGCTGCTGCGGCGTGATCCTGCGTCGAATAGATGTTGCACGAGACCCAGCGCACGTCGGCGCCGAGCGCCTTCAGGGTCTCGATCAGCACCGCGGTCTGGATTGTCATGTGCAGCGAGCCGGCGACGCGCGCGCCTTTGAGCGGCTGCTTCGGGCCGTACTCCTCGCGTGTTGCCATCAGGCCGGGCATTTCGGTCTCCGCGATGGAGATTTCCTTCCGGCCGAAATCGGCGAGGCCAATGTCTTTGACGATGTATTCGGACGCTACTTTCGCGCTCATGACAGTTCCTGGCTGATAGGGATTGCTTGGCTGGGCGTGCCTATAACAGCCCGTCGCCGACGCCGCAATGAATATATAAAGAATTCTTTATGTAGGTTGGTCTCGGGGGCGTGCCGAACGCTCAGTCCTCTTCGCCGAAACCGGCCTCGACAAGCTTGCACAATGTTTCGACCGCCTTCGCTGCGTCTTTGCCAATCGCCTTGATCGTGATGGAAATTCCGGGACCAGCAGCCAGCATCATTAACCCCATGATCGATGTTCCGCCGACGGTTTCGTGGCCGCGCGTGACCGTGATTGCTGCATCGAATTGCTCGGCGGTCTGCACGAATTTCGCGGAAGCGCGGGCGTGCAATCCCTTCTTGTTGACGATCTCCACCTCGCGCGAAACAGGGGTCTCGTCCGCTGAAGCGCGGGGAGTCATTTTCCGTTGAGGACGCGGCTGGCGATCGTACAGTACTTGCGGCCGGCTTCCTGGGCGGCAGCGACTGCATCCTGCAGTGGGCTGATCTCGCGGATTTTGGCGAGCTTGATCAGCATGGGTAGATTGATACCGGCCAGCACCTCGACCTTTGGCTGGCTCATCACCGAAATGGCGAGGTTGGAGGGCGTGCCGCCGAACATGTCGGTCAGGATCGCGACGCCTTCGCCGCTATCCACCCGCTTCACGGCCTCAAGAATATTCTTGCGGCACTGCTCAACGTCATCGTTGGGTCCAATCGTAATCGCCTCGATCTGACGCTGAGGGCCGACCACATGCTCCAGCGCTGAGCGGAACTCGATGGCGAGCCGCCCGTGGGTCACTAATACGAGGCCGATCATCCCTGGCTCCTCGCGGGCGCTACGCTGCACCGCACGATAGGGCGCGCATTCATGCCCATCTGAAGGCCCATTGCAAGGGCTCGGCACGCTATATAGGCGTTCTGTTGCACTGCGGAAAGATGGGGGCAAAGTGGGCTCTGGGCCTACGTTTTTGGACGAAGCGCGATCCTAGGCCCTGTAAGGTTAATTTTCTCAGTTTGGTTGGGGTGCCGGGGTAGCCCAGATTTCCGTGACGGGTCAATCGCCTGCAGGGGATGTCCTCAACGCGGCCAACACCATCGGCAGGACGGCCATTCCTGGTGCGACGGCGAGTCGCGGGACTGTGACCCCGGCGATCCAGGCGGTTGCGGCTTCGGCTGCAGGAAGCCGGGCGGCATCCGACGCAGCGAGATCGACCACCCAGCCAACCACAGCAATGGACTCAAACGGCAGTCTCCTGATGCCTAAGCCGTGGATTTCAATAAGGCCGCTCAGCTCCGGCGCCGGCCGCACCAGCAGTTGGTCCGACTGGGCAATCACCTGAACCCGATCGTCTCCCACAAGGCGAGTGAACGTCAGCAGCCCTTGCGACGCGGCATTGATGAGATTCCATGCCAGCAAAGATTTGCCCGAGCCGGACGGCCCCCGAATGAGAACGGCCTTGGGTCCGGCGAGAACAGCCGAGGCATGAATGGTGGAATCTGCCGCCATCAGGTCGCGGGAAGGCGCACGATGAAGCGGGCGCCCAGGACCCGCGACGGCTGGCCGCCCATGCGATTTTCAACGTGGATCGTGCCGCCATGTGCCTCGACGATCTGCTTGGAGATCGACAGGCCAAGCCCGGAATTCTGACCGAAGCCCTGTTCCGGCCGGTCGGTGTAGAAACGCTCGAAGATTTTATCGAGCGCTTCCGGCCGGATACCCGGCCCCTCGTCATCAACCAGGATTTCCACCTCGCCGCGCAGCCGACGGCAGGTGATGCGCACGGTGCCTCCCGCGGGCGAGAACGAGCGCGCGTTGTCGACCAGGTTGCTGACGACCTGGCCGATCCTGGAGTCGTGCCCCGCTATCTTGAACTCGGACAGCGGGCTGCCCTCGAACGTCAGCGTCACGTTGACATCGTCGGTGTGAACTTCGTTCGCGGCCTTTACCAGCGCGTCGAGCAATTTCGCGAGATCGATGGGGGTCGCCTCCTGACGCTGCAGTTCCGCATCGAGCCGGCTGGCGTCGGAAATATCCGAGATCAGCCGGTCGAGACGCCTCACGTCGTGCTCGATCACGGCAAGCAGGCGCTGGCGGCTTTGTTCCGTTTTTGCGACCGGAAGCGTTTCGACGGCCGAGCGCAACGAGGTCAGCGGGTTACGCAATTCGTGGGCCACATCGGCCGCGAAACTCTCGATCGCCTCGATGCGGGTGTAGAGCGCGTTCGTCATGTCGCGCAAAGCGCCGGACAATTCGCCGATTTCATCGCGCCGGCGGGTGAAGTCCGGGATCTCGACGCGTGTGCGGATGCGCCGCCGGACCCGTTCCGCGCCGTCGGCGAGGCGCCGCACCGGACCGGCGATTGTGCCTGCAAGCAGCATGGACAGAACGACCATGACACCGGCTGCGACGAAAAACACTTTCACGATAGCAAGCCGCTCGGCTTCCACCATGTCGTCAATGTCGGCGCCCTGTGTCGACAGCATCAGCGCGCCACGGACCGCGCGGAAGCGCTGTACCGGCACAGCAACGGAGACGATCACCTCGCCGCGTTCATTCACGCGCACCATGCTTGCGTGGGCGCCGTTAAGCGCCTGCGCGACTTCCTGATAACCCTTGCCGTTCTCCGGGCCGAGCTCGTTGTAGAGCGGGAGATCGCCGCGCCCGAACCAGCGGCGCAACGCGATAAACGCGCGTTCCATGAGGCCGGGTCGTTCGGCATTCGGTGGCGGAAGATCGAACCGGAGCACATCGCCGCGACCGTACAGATTCCGGCTGTCGAGGATCAGAACTCCATCGCGATCGTAGATACGTGCGCGTGTTTTGGTCGGCGACACGAGACGCCGCAACACCGGCGCTACGCGCTCAGGGTTGATGGGAAATTCGATGCCGGACAGCGCTTCATCGGAAGGGCCGTAGCTTTCGCCGGCCTGCAATTCGAGAAGACGCTCCGGATCAATCGTGATGGAGTCGGTCTCTACGGTCGCCGACGCAGCGATCGCGCCGGCAATGATTTCGCTTTGCGTGAGCAGACTTTGCACGCGCGCATCAATCAGGCCGGCGCGGAACTGCGAGAGATAGAGCACGCCGGTGACGAGTGCGACCAGGCCGGCAAGGTTGAGGAAGACGATGCGGCGCGTGAGGCTGGAGAAACTTTGCGAAACGAAGAAATGCCAAACCGAGCGGGCCATGCGGCGCACGGCCGACTCCTGCTTCGGCTCCGGGCGCGCCGCCTCCACGCCGGAGCCTTTCGCCTCGGCGTCGCGTGCGGCAGTTTCCGCGGTTCGATCAAGCACGTCGTTCAATCCAGCCGGTTTGATCGTGATCCAATCCGATCCGGGGATTTTACCGCAAGCCGGGCGCTTCGTCAGGCCGCTCAAACGGCTGAAACACTAAGGATTTGTCATTCCTTAAAGCGATAGCCGACGCCGTAAAGCGTCTCGATCATCTCGAAGTCGTCATCGACGACCTTGAACTTCTTGCGCAGGCGTTTGATGTGACTGTCGATCGTGCGGTCGTCCACATAAACCTGGTCGTCGTAGGCCGCGTCCATCAGCGCGTTGCGGCTTTTGACAACGCCGGGGCGCGTGGCCAGCGCCTGCAGAATGAGGAACTCGGTAACGGTCAGGGTGACCGGCTCGCCTTTCCATGTGCAGGTGTGCCGTTCGGGATCCATGCGCAGCAGCCCGCGCTCTAGCACCTTGGCAGAGTCGATTTCTTTGGGTGGAGTGCCATCCTTCGGCGTGGCCCGGCGCAACACCGCTTTCACGCGTTCCACCAGCAAACGTTGCGAGAATGGTTTGCGGATGAAATCGTCCGCGCCCATCTTGAGCCCGAACAATTCGTCGATCTCCTCGTCCTTTGAGGTAAGGAAGATCACCGGAATATCCGTCTTCTGACGCAGGCGGCGCAGCGTTTCCATGCCGTCCATGCGCGGCATCTTGATGTCGAGGATCGCGAGATCCGGCGGCGATGTCTTGAAGCCGTCGAGCGCAGAGGCGCCGTCAGTGTAAGTCATGATGCGATAGCCTTCCGCCTCGAGCGCCATCGAAACGGAAGTCAGAATATTGCGGTCGTCGTCGACGAGAGCGATTGTCGGCATGAGCCCCTCTAGAGCGTGACGTCCCGCGCGTTTTGAACCCTATAAACGGGGTCTGAAATGTGGCCTCTTTGCAACAACTATGTGATTCGGTAGCGATTACAAGCCCAAGGGACTAAAACTCGTTTTGCGGGCCTGCAATGGTTAATTCCTAGGGTCTGGCAATGACGCCCGATAAGACATTCGACGCTCGTTTGGCAGCCAAGAAGCTGTTGCGTGAAGCACGTTCTGGCGCGCTCGCGACCCTCGTTCCGGGCTCCGGCGACCCCTACTGTTCTCTTGTGAACGTAGCAACGACCGTAGCCGGCGCCCCGATATTGCTGCTTTCGAATCTGGCATTGCACACCAAGAACATTCTTTCCGATGCGCGTGTGTCGCTGATGCTCGACGAGAGGAAGGCAGGCGATCCGCTCGAAGGCGCGCGCGTCATGCTCATGGGCCGCTGCAGCAAAAACGAGGAACCTACGACGTCGGCCGCCTATTTGAGGCGTCATCCGGATGCGGAAATGTACGCAAGTTTCACCGACTTTTCCTTTTATCGCATGGAAGTCGCCCGCGCGCATTTGGTGGCGGGGTTCGGCCGTATTGTCGATCTCAAGTCCGAAGACATCCTCACTGATATCGCCGATGCAAAAGCGCTTGTTGACGCCGAAGCCGATGCCATCACGCACATGAATACCGATCATGTCGATGCCTGCCGCCTCTACGCGACCAGGCTGCTTGGCGCGACAGAGGGTGAATGGCGATGCGCCGGCATCGACCCGGAAGGCATGGAGCTGCAAAACGGGCGGGTGGCCTTGCGGCTGCCATTCCCGCAGCGCATCACCGCGCCCGGCCCATTGCGCGCCACGCTTAGGGAGCTTGCGGAGGCGGCACGGTCAAAGTGACCGGCGTCGTGCCAAGCCATTAAACATCAAACTTCATATATTTGGTGGGCGGCGCAACGCATTAACTTATTGATGCAGCGCAATGTCGCCTGTCGCCTTTGCATGGCATTTTGGCTTGGCTTTAACACGGTCCCTGACTATGGTCGCGCGCTTCTGGCCGAGGGGCTATACTGATGTGGTAATGAGCCGCCGGCGGGACCTAAATGCCCGCGAGTGATTTATTAGAGCGGCTGAGTTGGGAGGAATTTCGCGTGCAAGAGCAGGGTATGCGGAACAGCGCTTACGGCGCTGACAAATTCGGCTTCAAGAATCTCGCCGCAGTCCGCTGGAACCTGACCGAGCCGCTGCTCTATGAGCATGCCATTGCGGCGGGGGAAGCTTCGGTCGTGGCAGGCGGGGCGCTCTGCGCCGAGACCGGTCACCACACCGGTCGCAGCCCGAAGGACAAGCACACCGTCGTCGATGCGCTCACGGAGAATTCGCTCTGGTGGGACGGCAATCACAAGATGTCGAAGGAGAACTTCGATAATCTTCTCGCCGATTTCATCAAACACGCTGAAGGCAAGAAGCTGTTCGCGCAGGATCTCTACGGCGGCGCCGATCCGAAATACCGCATCAAGACGCGCATCTTCACCGAACTCGCATGGCACTCGCTCTTTATCCGCCAGCTGCTGATCCGTCCTGAGCGTGCCGATCTCGCCGGGTTTGTGCCCGAACTCACGATCCTCGATTTTCCATCATTCAAGCCCGACGCGAAGCGCCATGGCGGCCGCGAGGGCTCGGATACGATGGTTGCGATCGACTTCACGCGCAAGATCGTGCTGATCTGCGGCTCCTCTTACGCCGGAGAGATGAAGAAGTCGGTCTTCACCACGCTCAATTTCTATCTTCCGGCGCAGAACGTCGTGCCGATGCATTGCTCGGCGAACGTGAGCCACGAAGGCGAGAGCGCGCTGTTCTTCGGTCTCTCGGGCACCGGCAAGACCACGCTGTCGGCTGATCCGCATCGCATTCTGATCGGCGACGACGAGACGGGCTGGGGCCCGGATGGCATCTTCAATTTCGAAGGCGGCTGCTACGCGAAAACGATCAAGCTTTCACAGGAAGCCGAACCGATGATCTGGGACGCCACCAATCGTTTTGGTTGTGTCCTCGAGAACGTCGTTTTCGATCCGGTCACGCGCATTCCTGATTATGATGATGGCTCCAAGACAGAGAACACGCGTTCGGCCTATCCGCTCGACTTTATCCCGAACGCGTCGCGCACCGGACGCGCCGGCCACCCGAAGAACATCATCTTCCTGACTGCTGACGCGTACGGAGTGATGCCGCCGGTTGCGCAGCTCACGCCCACGCAGGCGATGTATCACTTCTTGTCCGGCTACACGGCGAAGGTGGCGGGCACCGAAAAGGGGCTGATTGGCGTGCAGCCGGAATTTTCAACCTGCTTCGGCGCGCCGTTTCTGCCGCGACACCCGTCGGTTTACGCCGATCTGCTGCGCGATTACATCAGCAGGCACAATGTCGACGTCTGGCTGGTCAACTCGGGCTGGACTGGCGGCAAGTACGGTGAGGGCCGACGCATGCCGATCAAGGCGACGCGTACACTTGTGACTGCCGCTCTCAACGGATCGCTCAAGAACGCCGATTTCCGGACCGATCCTTATTTCGGCTTCTCTGTGCCGACCTCGGTGAAGGGCGTCGAGCCGCATTTGCTGAACCCGATCAAGACCTGGAAGAACAAGGCCGAGTTCGACAAGACCGCGCGCGATCTGGTCGCCATGTTCCAGAAAAATTTCGCCAAGTTCGAAAAGCACGTCACGCCGGACATCAAGGCGGCGGCCCCGGAGGTTCGCATCGCGGCTGAATAGGCCCCGACGCCATGAATAAAAAAGGGCGGCCGCGATGGCCGCTCTTTTTCGTTTCTTGCTTTGCTAGCCGTTCGACTGCGACAGCTGCTGGCCGATCCGGTTGAAGCGCGCTTTCTGCTCGCCGCTGAGCGATGAGTAGAAGCTCTGAAGCGCCGGCCTCACGGTCTTGGCAGCGTCGATCATCGATTGCAGGCGCTTTTCCATGGCGTCGAGCCGGCCGGGAGGTGTGAGCGGAGTCTCATCCGGGCAGGCCGCCTGCATGATCTCGACTGCCTTGCTGGTCGCTTCCTCCAGCCTGTTCAGCTCGGCTTCCTGCGCGTCGGTCGGATTGATCACGTCCTCGATCTTCTCGATCGGCAAGTTGGCGAGACCCGGCTTGGGTTGCTTGCACGAATCCGCTGCTTGGGTGGCCTCGCGCGCCTCCGCATTGGCGGCGGTGGGCTTCGGCCCGAGCTCGTTGAAGCGCTCCTTCTGCTCGTCGCTGAGCGACGCATAGAAGTTTTCGAGCGCCGGCCGCACCGTCTGCACGGTCTGAAGCGTCGCCTCCAGCCTCGCCGTCATCGCGTCAAGACGGCCGGGAGGCGTCATCGGGAATGCATCGTCCGGCGGACATGAGGCTTTGAACGCGGCCGCGGCATCCTGGCTTGCCTTGCGGATCTCGCCGAGCAGGTCCTTCTGCTCCGCGTTGAGCCTCACCTTGCGTTCGATATCGGCGAACGGCCACGCGGTGACCCCGCTTCCCGGCTGCCTGCAAAGGTCCCGAACCGCAGCGTAGTTTGGACGGGGAGCAGAACCGGAGGACAGACGCGGCGATGACGGCGCTGCATAAGCATACGCCTCGGGCGGTCCGGCCTCGCCCCAGAACACGCCGTCAAAGAAGTCGTCGTAGACATAGGCCCAGTAGCCGTCATCGTAGCCCGCCGGCCAGAACGTGTAGTCAAAGACGTCGGAATAGGCGTAGGGCCAGAAGACCGGTCCGTACCAGGCCACGAAGGCAGCCCGGTGCCCGTGACGCCAGGCGCGATGCGCTGCGAGATGTGCGAAGCGCTGGCGCCCGTCGAAGCGGGCGGCTTGCCCGGCGAACGGCGCGGCAAACCGGCCGCGGCGCGCCACATCCGGTGTCACGCGGGCAACGTTGTTGCGCCGGTTCGCACGCTGCGCGCGCACGTTCTGTTGCGCCGCATTGGGTTGTACAAGCTGTTGCCGGTTCAATTCGCGCTGCTGACGTGCATTCCGTATCTCCTCCCGTCGCTGGGCCCTTTGTGCCGTCGGAAGACGCCGCAGCTCGCGGTCTTCACGTCGCTGTAAGGCGCGCTCGGCCCGCAACTGTTGACGCGAATTGAGTTGTTGCTGCTGCTGTGTCTGCAGATCGGTCTTGGCCTGGGCGTTCGGCACGTTTGTCTTGGCTTGTGCGTTCGGCACGTTTGGCTTCGCTTGCGTGGCCGGCGCCGGCTGACGCTGACGTTCTGCACGCAGCTGCTGTCGCTGAATGTGCCGCTCTTGCTGAACGTGCCGTTGCTGTTGCTGAACATTGCGATTGACCACCGCAGGCGTCTGATGGCGCTGCGGCGCGGCAAAGTTTTGCCTCGGCGCGTTGGGCGCTGACGGGCGTGCGACGAGCGGGGCCGACATTTGCGGCCTTGGCGCTTGCGGTCTTGCAACTTGAGGCCTTGCGACCTGCGGTGGCGCAACCCGCGGTGCCGCAACATGCGGCGCGGCACGCGGCGCCGCAACATGGGGTGCCGGAGGCCGCGCGGCCGGGGCCGCGGGTCGTGCAGGCGCCGCCCTCGGCGCGGCGTGTGGCGCACCGGGTTTACCCTTGGGATCCTGTGCGGCAGCGGTCATCGGAACGGCGACGGCCAGCGCGGCGGCCAACGCCATTCGTCCAGTCAGATTCATCATCGTCCGTCCTCCACTAGCGCGGAACTTAGGTTCCGTCATTCAACTGGTTAAACGGACGAGGGTTCATCAACCCGGCGGTCGATCATTCGGATGTGATCGAAGATGGATGGTCCTTAATAGTATTCGCCGGTGTTTGTCGAAGTTCCCGCTACCGCCTGGAGCCACGCGCCTGCAGACGTTCGATCAGCTCGGTGCTTGGGTAAGAATCGGCGGGCAGTCCGACTTTCAGCTGCGCTTTCTTGACAGCGACACGCGTCTTCGAGCCGACTTTCCCATCGATGTCGCCAATGTCGTCACCTTGCTGGGTCAGCAGACGCTGCAACTCCATGACCTGCTCTGGCTGCAGAACTTCGATGTCGGGATCGCCTCGGTTGGCGGGCGGCGCCCCCGCGAGCCGGGTTGCGAAATAGGCCACGGTCGTAACGTAGACCATGGAAGAGTTCCAACCGAGTAACGCCTGGAAATTGTCGTAAGCCAGAAACGCCGGCCCGCGGCGGCCCATCGGGAGCAGCAAGGCTGCCTTCACCCCATCCGCCGGCAGTGTGCCGTGCGCGGAACGCACGCCCCACGCCGTCCATTGCGAACGAGGATGCTGGATGGACACGTCGGCCTGATCCCACGGCAGGTCGCGCGTCAGCCTGACTTCCTCAAGCCATGGCTCGCCGCGTTTCCAGCCAAGGTTCTTCAAGAAGTTTGCCGCCGACGCGATCGTGTCCGGCGTGCTCTTGACCAGGTTGCGGCGGCCATCGCCATCGTAGTCGACAGCGTATTTGTAGTAATCGGATGCCGTGAACTGCATGGCACCGAGTTCGCCCGCCCAGTCGCCACCCTGCATCTCGTCGATCGTCAGGTCGCCGCGTTGCATAATGCGCAATGCATCGAAAAGTTGCGGCCGAAAAAAATCCGGTCGCCGGCAGTCATAGGCGAGTGTGGTGATGGCCGCGAGTACGTTGCTTTTGCCGGTGTTCTTGCCGAAATCACTTTCCAGGCCCCAGAACGCAGTGAGGATAGGTGCCGGCACGCCGAATTCCTTTTCGACCTTTGCGAACAGCGCCGCATGGCTCTTAATTTGCTGCTGACCGGTCTGCATCCGGTAGCCGGCGATCATGCGGTCGGAGAATTTCAGGAACGACTGGTTGAATACGCCCTGGGCGCGGTCTCGGTTAATGATGCGCTGTTCGAATTGAAGATAGGGCGAGGCAGCGGTGAGCACCGAGGGGGAAATTCCTTGGGCGAGGGCCTCTTTCTTGAAATCCGCCAGCCACGTGTCGAAGTTGCCGGTGTTACGGCAGGTCGCGGCTTCGGTTGGCCCAATGTAAGCCGTTCCAAATGCAAGCGCAGTTAAAGCGAGTATGGCGAAGCGCATGATGCCGTCCGTTGCTGCAACACTTTCAAAACCGAATTTGCCCAATGCGGGGATCGGGTCAAGCACGGCTGCCGTATAAATTCCGGCCGCTTAGAAATATCGCCACCAAACGTAGACGTGGCAGATCGCAACTGACACCACCATCATCGGGAAAGCGTAGAGAGTGTAAGTGATAAAGCGGAATGGCACACCGTTGCGGTCGCCGATGCCGGCGACTGTGAGGTTGGCGGAGGCGCCGATCAGCGTGCCGTTTCCGCCAAGGCAGGCACCGAGCGAGAGGCACCACCACAGCGGTTCGATCTTGTCGGCGCCGCCAAAGGCAGGCGCCATATTCTTGATCATGGGGATCATTGTGGCGACGAAAGGAATGTTGTCGACGATCGCTGACAGGAACGCCGACGCCCACAGAATGGCGTATCCCGCATGTGCCATGTTGCCGCCGGTCGCGACGACCAGTTTGTTGGCAAGGAGTTGCAATAGACCGCCGACGTCGACGCCATGAACGACGATGAACAGACCTATGAAGAAGAAAATGGTGATCCATTCTACATCGCCGAATGTCTGATGGATGTTTTTTGCGGCCTTCTCGGAATGATGCGTCCAGTTATCGAGCAGCATCAGGACGGCGGCGCCGAACATGGCGATCGTGGCGGGTTCGAGATGCAATGGCCGCGCAAGAACGAAAGCGACCATGACAATAGAGAGCACGACGAGCGACTGCTTGAGTAGCAACCAGTCCTCGATCGTGTCTTCCGGCTTCATCTCCATGACGCGGGCTTCTGCCGTCGCTGAAGCTTTAAGATCCTTGCCCCATAGGAAATGAATAATGACCGCCTGCACGACCATCACAACGATGATGATCGGCGTCAGGTGGTAGACAAATTCGTTGAACGACAATCCCACCTGCGAACCGATCAGAATATTGGGTGGGTCGCCGATCAAAGTGGCAGTGCCACCAATGTTCGACGCAAATATTTCCGCAAAAAGATACGGATAGGCGGGGACCTTGAGGGTGCCACAGATCGCGAGCGTCACCGGAACAATCAAGAGAACCGTCGTGACGTTATCTAGAAATGCGGAGAGGACGGCAGTCGTAATCTGCAAAATGAACAATATGCCTGCCGGGTGCGCGTTCGCCGCTTTTGCTGACCAAACCGCCAGGTATTGAAACATTCCGGAACGGCGCGAGATCGAAACCAGGATCATCATGCCCGTCAGCAAACCGATCGTATTCCAATCGACGCCCTTGATAGCCTCTTCCTGATCGAGCACGCCGACCAAGATCATGACGCCAGCACCAACCAGCGCGACGACTGCGCGGTTGACCTTCTCCGACATGATGATGGCGTAGGTGATTGCAAGGATGCAGGTCGAAACCCACATCGCGTTCAGGCCAAAATAGACATGAGAAACCGCCTGTGCGGTCATTGCCGAGCTCCCCAAGTCCCGGGCGCCCGGCCATTGCGGCCTCTACGCACCCTTCCGTTCCCCTTTTTACAAGGTCCGGCACCCTTATTGGATAGTCAAGCCGAGCCTTTTGCACATTAGGATGATGCGCGCATAATCCAGTCGCCCCAGCGAGGGGCAGCAGCACAGGGAGGACATCGTGGCCGCCAACGTCCGCTTTTCAAACCCGAAGACGCTCGCCAAGCCGCCGGGCTACTCCTACGTGGTCGAGGCGACCGGACCGAACCGGCTCATCTTCATTGCCGGGCAACTCGGGCTCGATATGGAGAATAGACTCGTGGGTCAGCCGGGAGATTTTCGTGCCCAAGCGAACAAGGCGGTCGAAAATCTCAAGCTCGCGCTTGCGGCCGCCGGGGCTACACTCAAAGACGTCGTGAAGATCAACAACTATCTCGTCGACATGTCACACATCGCTATCTTCCGCGAGGTGCGCGACGCGCACTTCAACATGTCTGCGCCGCCAGCGAGCACAACGGTTGCGATCTCGCAGCTGGCGCGGCCCGGTGCCTTGTTCGAAATCGAGGCGATCGCGGTGCTGCCGGCGAAAGGGGCCAAGGCGGCCAAGGCGAAATCTTCGGTCCGTCGCGGATCTGCAAAGGCGCGCCGAAAAAAGCGAAGCTAGCAGCCGAATAATGGGCAAAACCTCAGCCGGTCGGCGGCGCGTGAGCGCGATGCGGATACCCTGGTGGGCCTGGGCATGGCCGGCAGCAGCATGGCTGGTTCTGCTGCTGACGCCGTTCCTGCAAATCCGCGGCCTTGTGGCGGCGATCGCGGGCGCAGCCTTGATCGCTACCGTTTTCGCGGCTGTGTATCACGCCGAGGTGGTCGCACATCGCACCGGCGAGCCATTTGGCACGCTCGTGCTGGCAGTTGCGGTGACTGTCATCGAGGTAGCGCTGATCGTTTCTGTCATGATTGCCGTTCCGACTGGCAAAGCAGCGCTGGCTCGCGACACGGTGTTTGCCGCGGTGATGATCGTCTGCAACGGGATCGTCGGGCTATGCCTGCTATGGGGCGGCGCCCGCCATCACGAACAGGGGTTTCAGCTTCGTGGCGCGAGCGCAGCATTGGCCGTGCTGGCGGCGCTCACGATCCTGACCCTTGTTCTGCCGAACGTTGCGACGACCACGCCAGGTCCGTACTTCAGTACGTCACAGCTCGTCTTCGCAGGCTTCATCTCCTTGCTGCTCTATGGCTCGTTTGTATTTGTTCAAACCGTCCGTCACCGCGACTATTTTCTCGCGAAGGGTGCCGGCAACGAAGAAGCGCACGCGTCTCCCCCTTCCAACAAGACCGCTGTTGTGAGTCTGGGCATTCTGCTCGCCGCGCTCGTCGCCATTGTCGGTCTGGCCAAGGCCCTGACGCCGACCGTGGAGATCGGTGTTGCTTCGCTCGGCGCCTCGGAAGCGGTCGTGGGCATCGTGATCGCGGCGCTGGTGCTATTGCCGGAAGGTCTGGCAGCGCTCAGGGCGGCCCAGGCCAATCGCCTGCAAACCAGCCTCAATCTCGCATTGGGGTCGGCGCTGGCGACCATCGGGCTCACGATTCCGACAGTCGCCGCCGTTTCAATCGTGCTTCAAAAGCCTCTTGAGCTCGGACTGGGCAGCAAAGAGCAGGTGCTTCTCGCTCTCACGCTCATCGTAGGCGTGATCACATTGGGCACCGGGCGGACAACAGTGCTCCAAGGCATCGTTCATCTCGTGATATTCGCGGCGTTCTTGTTTTTTGCCATTGTACCCTAGTGCGCTTCTTCCCAGTTGTCGGCGGCGCGGGCGTCGACCTGTAGCGGCACGTGCAGTGCGATCGCCGGATCAGGAGCGCTTTGCATGACGCTCTTGATGACCGGCAGCGTCCGCTCCACTTCGTTGTCCGGCACCTCGAAGATCAATTCGTCATGCACTTGCAGCAACATCTGCGCCCTGAGCTTGTCTTTCTTGAGTTCGGGCTCGATGCGGATCATCGCACGCCGGATGATATCGGCCGCCGATCCCTGCAGGCGGGCATTGATCGCGGCACGTTCGTTGAATGAACGGATGGACGGATTGCTTGCCTTGATGTCGGGGTAGTGGCATTTGCGCCCGAACAGGGTCAGCACGTAGCCATTGGCGCGGGCGAAATCACGCGTCTGATCCATGTAATCGCGGATGCCGGGGAAGCGTTCGAAATACTTCTTGATGTAATCGCCGGCTTCGCTGCGTTCGATGGATAATTGGTTGGCGAGGCCGAAAGCCGAGATGCCGTAGATAATGCCGAAGTTGATCGCCTTGGCGCGGCGGCGGATGTCTGATGGCATGTCCTTCACCGGCACGCCGAACATTTCCGACGCGGTCATCGCATGGATGTCGATGCCTTCCTGGAACGCCTTGCGTAGCGCCGGGACCTCCGCGACCTCGGACAGAAGCCGCAGCTCGATCTGTGAGTAGTCCGCTGACACCAGCTTCTTGCCGAGATCGCCGATATTGCGCAGTTGAGGAAAGCCTTCCGCGAGGGCCTCGACATCCACGCCATGACCGCCTCCGAGATGTTTGGCGTGCCGGTGAAGGGCATGCCGGGGGAAATCCGCCGCCGCGCGAAGGCGATCAATTTCGGCATCATCTACGGCATCTCGGCCTTCGGGCTCGCCAACCAGCTCGGCATCGAG
>JBEVFG010000166.1:0-8924 GCA_040512415.1 Pseudolabrys sp.
TGTCGTTGGTCATGGCCCTCGACTCCTTTCTGGTTCAACGCTTGACGCGGTCGAGTCCTGCTTCACGAGTCCGTCATTCCTGCTCGTTAATCGAGATCGTTTTCACGATCCGTTCCGGTTGTGGCCGGACGAGATCGATCGCCAACAGGCCGTTTTTCAAGTCGGCGCCCATAACCACCATTCCATCGCAGAGCACAAATGTGCGTTGGAACTGGCGTGCGGCTATGCCGCGGTGGAGATATTGGCGGGTCTTGTCGTCCTGCTGCCGCCCACGGATCACCAATTGGCTTTCCTCGATGCTCACATCGAGCTGATCACGGGTGAATCCCGCAACGGCGAGCGTGATGCGCAGCCGCTCGGGATTTTGGCCGTCGCGCGGCAGCCGCTCGATGTTGTAGGGCGGGTAGCCGTCGGCCCCCTTGGCAACGCGGTCGAGCACGCGCTCGATCTCGTCGAATCCCAAGAGGAACGGGCTGGAGAGAGACGGAACTCGCGACATTGGTCTCAAAGCCCTCGCTTGAAGCGACTTTGACGGGGCCCCTTTCAGGCACCCCAACCGTAGAGCGACTGCCCTTCAGTCGTTCCTAATATGGGCGGGCTGGGTTAAAGGTTCAAGAACAGGCCAGAATCCGCCCTGACAGACATATTGTCGATATTTCAAACGGTTTTTCATGGCTAACGACCCCAAATTTCCACCACTGTCCATCCGCGCTCTACGTGGGACGCCGGTGGAGGTTCCGCTGAACTACGTACTCGGCACCAGCGCGGTAGCGATACGTAAGGCCCCCCTTCTGCTGGTGGATCTGGAAACGGAGGAAGGGGTCACCGGCCGCACCTACCTTTTCTGCTACCTGCCGGCGGCTGCGCCGGCGATCATCAGCCTGCTCGCCGAAGTCGAGCGGATCGTGAGAGGCGAGGCCATTGCGCCGGCCGAACTATGGAAGAAACTTGCGCGCCGCTTCACCTTGATCGGCGTGCAGGGCATCGTGCGAATGGCGATGTCGGCTTTCGATACAGCCTCCTGGGACGCCCTCGCCATCGCTGCGGGCAAGCCGCTTGCAAATTTCATCGGGGCGTCACCGCGCAATATCCCCGCCTACAATAGCTGCGGGCTCGGATTGAAAGACGATCTGGGGGCGCTCGCGGATGAAGCCGAGAAATTGCTCGCCGGAGGCTTTCGCGCGGTCAAGCTTCGGCTGGGCTATCCGACGGTGCAGGGAGATATCGCGGCCGTTCACGCGGTACGCAAGCGCATCGGCGACGATGTTGCGTTGATGGTCGACTATAATCAGGCACTCGTGCTCGAGGATGCGCTTGTGCGCGGTCGTGCGCTCGATGCCGAAAATATTTACTGGCTCGAAGAACCCATTCGCCACGACGACTATTTTGGAGCTGCGAAGCTGGCACGCGAACTCAAAGTGCCAATTCAGATCGGCGAGAATTTTTCGCTTTCGACCGCTATGGCAACAGCGGTCGAGCAGCGAGCTACCGACTATGTCATGCCTGATCTAGAACGAATTGGCGGAGTGACCGGATGGCGCGATGCGGCCGCTATCGCGCATTCGCACAAACTAAAAATGTCGTCACATCTTTTTCCCGAAGTCAGCGTGCATCTCCTCGCCGCCACGCCCACCTGCCATTTCCTCGAATATGTCGATTGGGCCAATGTGCTGCTTGAAGAGCCCTTGGTGGTCGCCGACGGTCATGTGCAAATTTCTGCGCGCCCTGGCAACGGAATGATCTGGGACAAAAAAGCGGTCGAACACTACCGCATGCAATGAGCTAGCGAAGCGGCAGCTTGAAGAGCTTGATTGCGTTGGCCCGGCCGACCTTGACGCGATCGGCCTCGCCGATCTCGGCGGCGTCGATCCACTCCGCGCCTTCTCCGATATCCTCGAATGGCCAATCGACCGAGAACATCACGCGATCGACTCCCATCACCGAGATGGCGTTGACCAGCGCGGCCGTATCGAAATTGCCGGAAGTCGTGAGGTGGAAGTGCTTGCGGAAATAGTGGGCCACGCCCTGCTTAGCCGGATACTTGTGCGGGGCCTTCATCCAGCCGTTGCGGTTGTCGATGCGCCAAAGATAGACAGGAATGCCTTCACCGATATGGCCAAGCACCATTTTCAAATTTGGGCATTCATCGAATAAGCCGCTGCCGATTAGCCTCAACGCATGCACTGCGGTCTCGGCGGCGAACGCCCAGTTCGGGCCGAGCAGCCAGTTGTGGCCCTCGTAGAATTTCGCCCAACTCGGAAGCGGATTGCGCGGATGCAGATAGAACGGCACATCGAGCGCCTCGACGGTGCGCCAGAACGCACAGTACTGCGGAAGATCGTAATAGGTGACGTTTTCAGGGGAGCCGATTTGCGAAAATCCGTTAACCAAAGCTCCGACCATTCCGAGGTCTTTGACGCAACGCGTGAGTTCGACGGCGGCCGCCTCCGGGTCCTGCATCGGAAGTGCTGCGAACGCGGCAAAACGGCCCGGGCGTTTCTGCACTTCGCCGGCAAGGACATCATTGGCTTGCCTAGCGATCGCGACCGCTTTTTTTACATCGTGAATCGCCTGAATCGCCGGCGCATTTAACGACAGGATCATCATCTCGATCCCGTGTTTGTCCATTTCCCCGAGGCGGGTTTCCTGAATGTCGAGTAGTCGGTGACTCAAGTCTTTCCAGACGTGCGAGCCGAACACCTGCGAATCGCCCAGCGTCGGTTCAATGGCGAAGTGTTCCTCAAGCGCTATCTTGCCTTGCATTGGGCCCTCCCGCCTTTTTTGCATCATGCAATGCGCAAACAGCGTTTGTCAGCAGCCGTGCGGGCAGCAAAAAAGCCGCTCCGGTTTGGGCGGCCGCCGAGCCGTAGCTCGCGAAGGATGGTGGAGCCAGGGGGAGTCGAACCCCCGACCTCGTGAATGCCATTCACGCGCTCTCCCAACTGAGCTATGGCCCCAATTCGCGAGTTCAATTGCCGCTCTTGGGGAGCAGCAGCTGTAATCAGTTTTCCTCCTCCTTCTCGACGCCTTCGCCGATGATGTCGCTAACGTCGGCGTTGCCTTCTTCCTCTTCCTCGATGAAGGCAGCATCGTCGAGGCTCTCATCGATCTCGACTTCTTCTTCCTCGCCTGCTGCAGCGCCTTCGGCGGCGGCCGGCTTCTTCTTGCCTTGCTGTTCGGCTTCTGCGTCCTCAAGCGAAACAAATTCGGCCTCGGCGGTCTCCGGGGCGATGCTTTCGGTCTGAGCCACAGGCTTCGCGGCCACCGGCGCTTCAGGGCGCGCGCGCGAGGGCGCCAGCGCAGCGATAGGGACGACCTTGCCGGTATAAGGTGAAACCACCGGCGTTTTGTTGAGATCGTAAAACTTACGGCCTGTATCCGGACAGACGCGTTTGGTGCCGAGATCGGGTTTCGCCACAGTCGAGGTTCCCAGGGTCATGAAAATCGGTGTTTCACTTGGCTAGTTGCAGGGCCCCTGTCAATAGCGCAGATGCCCAAAAGCCGCGGGATGACGGCCCGCGCGGCTGCGTGGTAGGACGACGAAGACTTTAGGGATACCGGCTGGTGACTTCCGCAGAATTAGCGCCGTTAACCGCCCGTCAAAGCGGCCCCGTGCAGGGCCGCGCCCGCGTGCCCGGCGACAAATCGATTTCTCATCGCGCTCTCATTCTGGGGGCCCTGACAGTCGGCGAAACTACCGTCGGTGGCCTTTTGGAAGGCGAAGATGTCCTGCATACCGCCAACGCGATGCGGGCGCTTGGCGCTCATCTGGAGCGGACCGGCGAGCAGGCCTGGCGCATTCGCGGTGTCGGGGTGGCGGGCTTCGCCCAGCCTGTCGGCCCGCTCGATTTCGGCAATTCCGGAACGGGCTGTCGGCTGGCCATTGGAGCGGTGGCCGGCTCACCGGTAACCGTTGCCTTCGTCGGCGACGAGTCTCTGCGTAGCCGGCCGATGCGGCGCGTGCTCGACCCTCTGGAGAAAATGGGCGCGCGCGTGCTGGAGGTGGCCGACGGCGGGCGCCTCCCATTGACAATCCGAGGTGCTGCCGATCCGATCCCGATTATTTACGAACCGCCGGTCGCTTCCGCGCAGCTCAAGTCGGCTGTGCTGCTCGCCGGTCTTGCCGCGCCGGGCGAGACGACCGTCATCGAGGCGGAAGCAACCCGCGACCACACCGAGCGGTTGCTCAAGCACTTCGGCGCCAAGATTACCAGCAAGTCGCATGGCGAGCACGGACGCCGCATCGTGTTGAAGGGTCAGCCTGAGCTTGAGCCAGCCAATGTCCTTGTGCCTGCAGATCCGTCTTCGGCGGCGTTCCCGCTCGTCGCGGCATTGCTCGCGCCCGGCTCCGAGCTTGTTCTCGAAGCGGTCATGACCAACCCTCTGCGAACCGGATTGCTGACGACGTTGCGCGAAATGGGAGCGAGCATCGAAGTCGTGGACAAGCGCGACGACGGCGGCGAAGAGATCGCCGACCTTCGCGTGCGTACGTCCACCCTAAAAGGCGTCGATGTGCCGGCCGAGCGTGCGCCATCCATGATCGACGAATACCCCATCCTAGCCGTGGCTGCGTCGTTCGCGGAAGGCGTGACGCGAATGCGGGGCGTGCAAGAGCTGCGCGTTAAAGAGTCCGATCGTCTTGCCGCGACCGTCGACATGTTGCGTTCAAACGGCGTCGCCGTTGAAATCGAGGGCGACGACATGATTGTTCAAGGCAAGGGCCGTCCTGCCGGCGGCGCCGAAGTGAAGACGCACATGGATCATCGGATTGCAATGTCGGCTCTCGTCATGGGTCTCGCCAGCGAAAATCCGGTGCGTATCGACGACGGCGCCTTCATTGCGACCAGCTTTCCCGGCTTCGTCGAGCTGATGCGTTCGATCGGTGCGGATCTGACATGATCATCGCGATCGACGGGCCGGCGGCGTCGGGCAAAGGCACGCTCGGCAAGAGGCTCGCCGCTCACTATAACTTACGGCACCTGGACACCGGATTGATCTATCGCGCGGTTGCGAAAGCTCTCGTCGATCGTGGACAGCGTCCTAGCGATACCAAAGCTGCGGTTGCTGCCGCGAAAGCGCTCGATCCGTCGGGCTTTGACGAAGGCATGCTCAAGACTCACGCTATCGGGGAAGCCGCATCGATCGTATCCGCCATTCCGGAGGTCCGCGCCGCCTTGCTTGCGTTTCAGCGCGAGTTTGCCGCAGCGCCACCGGGAGCGGTTCTCGATGGCCGCGACATTGGCACCGTCATCAGCCCCAATGCCAACGTTAAAATTTTCGTCACTGCAAGCCCCGAGGTGCGCGCCCGCCGCCGTGCCGCCGAATACCGGGCGCAAGGGCGGAATATCGACGAATCTGAGGTTCTGGCGGATATCCTTAAGCGCGATGAGCGCGACCAAAGCCGGGCAGCGGCGCCCCTAAAGCGCGCGCCGGATGCGCACTTGCTCGATACAACACATTTGGATATAGACGCGGCAATCCGGGCCGCCATCGACATCGTCGAGGCCAGCCGGGCGGGCCGAGGGCGCGAGTAACGCCCCTCGCTGTTGGAGGACAAAGCCCCGCTCGAGCCTCAGCGTATAGCGCGCTCTATCGAACCATCGTTCCGAAAGCACGGTTTTTGCGCCGGCCAACTGGGATTCCGGAGGCCGCCGTTGGTCTGCGGGACCATCGGCCCGCGCAATTGGAACGCCATTCAAACTCGCCGGCGCGCCGCAACAGGAGATTCCATGGCTACTGCTACAGCACCCTCGCGTGAAGACTTCGCCAAGATGCTCGACGAAGCTTTTGGAGGCGGAAACCTGCAAGAGGGTTCCGTCATCAAGGGCAAGGTCGTCGGCGTCGAAAAGGAATTTGCCGTCATCGACGTCGGTCTGAAGACCGAAGGTCGGGTCGCCTTGCGTGAGTTCGCGAGCCCGGGACGGCAGGCTGATCTTAAGGTCGGCGATGAGGTCGAAGTCTATCTCGAGCGTGTCGAGAACGCGCTCGGTGAAGCGGTGCTGTCGCGTGACAAGGCGCGGCGCGAGGAAAGCTGGGGCAAGCTCGAGAAGGCATTCAACGCCAACGAGAAAGTGCAGGGCCTCATCTTCAATCAGGTCAAAGGCGGCTTCACGGTCGATCTCGACGGCGCCGTTGCGTTCCTGCCGCGTTCGCAGGTTGACATCCGGCCGATCCGCGACGTCACGCCACTGATGAGCGTGCCGCAGCAGTTCCAAATTCTGAAAATGGATCGCCGTCGCGGCAACATCGTTGTGTCACGCCGCACGGTTCTGGAAGAAACACGCGCCGAGCAGCGCCAGGAGCTGGTGCAGAATCTCGAGGAAGGTCAGGTCATCGACGGCGTTGTGAAGAACATCACCGACTATGGTGCGTTCGTCGATCTGGGCGGCATCGACGGCTTGCTGCACGTAACCGATATCGCGTGGCGGCGCGTCAATCATCCGACCGAAGTGCTCAACATCGGCCAGCAGGTGAAAGTCAAGATCATCAAGATCAACCACGAGACGCATCGCATCTCGCTTGGCATGAAGCAGCTGTTGGACGATCCGTGGCAAGGCATCGAAGGCAAGTATCCGGTGGGTACCCGCTTCAAGGGGCGCGTCACCAACATCACCGACTATGGCGCCTTTGTGGAGCTTGAACCTGGCATCGAGGGGTTGATCCACGTGTCCGAGATGTCATGGACCAAAAAGAACGTCCATCCGGGCAAGATCGTCTCTACTTCGCAGGAAGTCGAAGTGCAGGTTCTCGAGGTTGATCCGGTCAAGCGCCGTATTTCGCTCGGTCTCAAGCAGACCATGCGCAATCCGTGGGAAGTGTTCGTCGAGAAACATCCGCCGGGGTCGACGGTCGAAGGCGAAGTCAAAAACAAGACCGAATTCGGCCTGTTCCTCGGCCTTGATGGCGACGTCGACGGAATGGTCCATCTGTCCGATCTCGACTGGAAGCGCCCCGGCGAGCAGGTGATTGAGGAGTACAAGAAGGGCGACATCGTCAAGGCGCAGGTTCTCGACGTGGATGTCGAGAAGGAGCGCATATCGCTCGGCGTCAAGCAGCTCGCCGGCGATCCGATGGAATCTGCGGGCGATCTTAAGAAGGGGTCGGTCGTCACCTGTGAGGTTACCGAGGTGAAAGAGTCCGGAATCGACGTCAAGATCGTCGGCACCGATCTCGCCGCCTTCATCAAGCGTGCCGATCTCGCCCGCGAGCGCGGCGAGCAACGGCCGGAGCGATTCTCTGTCGGCCAGAAAGTGGATGCCCGCGTCACGCAGTTCGACCGTAAGACTCACAAGGTCGGCGTTTCCATCAAGGCGCTCGAAGTGGCCGAGGAGAAAGAGGCGATCGCCCAGTACGGCACGGCCGATTCAGGTGCATCGCTTGGCGATATTCTCGGCGCTGCGCTCAAGCAGCGGGCTGGCGATAAGCCCGAAGCTGAAACCGAAAAGGCCGAAGAATAGGCCTTTATTTGGATCCCTAATGAGACGAAAAACCCGGGGCACGCCTCGGGTTTTTCACTTTGATACCGCCTAAACTCGGCCATATCGTTGCGCGATGCGCGGCATTGACCGGTACAATCTGTTGACGATTCGACATATGTGATGTGGAGCCGGCGCACGATTTGCTGCACTATCACGCGTGAACCAAATGGAGCGAGACCATGTCGCTCGATGCTGATGCCATCGTCGATCGCCGCCGCATGCGGCGCAAGCTCACATTCTGGCGGGTAACCGCTGTCGTGGTGGCGCTGGTCGCAATCGGCGGCGGCGCGCTTTTCCTTGTTCCCGGCAGCCGCCTGATGCCGCCGGGCGCTTATATTTCGCGCATCAAGATTCAGGGCCTTATCCGCGGCAATCAGGACAGGATCGAGGCGCTTGAACGGCTTGGCCGATCGCGGGCGAGCGCGGTGATTGTCCATATTGACAGCCCAGGTGGCACCACGGCCGGCTCCGAACAGCTCTACGGCGCGCTGCGCGAGCTCCAGAGCAAAAAGCCGATGGTTGTGGTCGTTGACGGGCTCGCGGCATCCGGCGCCTATATCGCAGCGCTTTCTGCCGACCATATCATTGCCAACGAAACATCGCTGGTTGGTTCGATCGGCGTCCTTTTCCAGTATCCAAATTTTACCGATGTACTCAAAACGATCGGTATCAAGGTGGAAGAGGTGAAATCATCGCCCTTGAAGGCGGCGCCGAACGGGTTTGAGCCAACAAGTCCAGAAGCCCGCGCCGCGATCGAAGCGATCGTGCTGGATTCCTATGCCTGGTTCAAAGATCTGGTGAAGAATCGGCGGAAAATGGACAATGGCCAACTTACCCGCGTGGCCGATGGGCGTGTCTTTACCGGCCGGCAGGCGGTGGGGCTAAAGCTGGTCGACGGGCTCGGCAACGAGAAAACCGCGCTGGCCTGGCTGGAAAAGGAAAAAAAGGTGCCCGCCAATACGCCGGTTCGGGAATATTCGCTGCAGCCGCGCTTCGGCGAGCTTTCCTTCCTGCACGTCGCGGCTTGGACGTTCGAAGTTGTGGGGCTTCGCGCCATTGCGCACCGCATCGAAGAATGGGGCGCGGTGCAGGCGGTCGAGAGACTTAATCTTGACGGTCTCTTGGCGCTTTGGCACCCTCCATCCACCAATTGAGTACCACTTGACCGGGCAGGGCGGCGTCAATGATCAAGTCAGAGCTTGTCCAGCGAATTGCCTCCCAGAATCCTCACCTCTACCAACGCGACGTCGAAAATATCGTCAACGCCATTCTTGGCGAGATCACCAGCGCCATGGCCAAAGGCGACCGCGTCGAGTTGCGTGGCTTCGGCGCCTTTTCGGTGAAGCACCGGCCGGCGCGAACCGGCCGGAATCCCCGGACCGGAGCTCATGTGGCTGTCGACAAGAAATCGGTGCCGTTCTTCAAAACCGGCAAGGAAATGCGTGA